>CAXPUI010000507.1:0-4695 GCA_964220205.1 Candidatus Allofontibacter communis
CCTTCAACAGGCGTGAACGGCAGTTCAACATCAGCTTTGATCGCTTTCGCCTGGCTGTTTCCAATCTCTGCACCCGTCAACACAATGAGCTCATGAGTGCCCGCGGCAATATCAATCGCAGAGGCGTTAACCGTACTCTGTACCATGTTGCCACCAAAGCAGGTGCCCACCCTTTCGGCAGCCGGACTGCCGATCTTCTCTGCGACATAGCCTGCTGGTTGCTTGTACCGCCAGGCTCCGCGGACGACCCTGACTGAATTGACGGCAGACAGCATTGCCGTATTACCCGCATCTAACGCTGCCTTCTGTACAGCTTCGACCATCAGGTCGATGGGCTCCTGGCCCTCGAGCGGATCGGTAATTCGCTGCTCGACATGAGCAACACCTACAATGATCGGCGTGTTAGGATTCATGCTGCTTCCTGTATTCTTGAAGACCCGAATTCTGCCACATTCCTTGCCAAACCACCGCTCGCATCAAAGACAATATAAAGGACCATAAAACATGAAAATCGCCGTCACTGCCTGGAAGTTCGGTACCGGTGGCCTGGGAGTCGAGCTCGCGGAACAGGCAGCAATCGCCGAAAGTATGGGTTTCGACTCATTCTGGTTACCGGAAAACCACTTCAGCGGCCCTACGGCCATTCCGTCACCGCTGATGCTGCTTGCCGCCGTCTCCAGCCGGACCTCACGCATCCGTCTAGGATCAACGTCTTATCTCCTCCCGATCCGCAATCCAATCCTGGCAGCCGAGGAAGTCGCTGTGCTGGATCGATTATCCAACGGCAG
The DNA here is from genome assembly GCA_964220205.1 of Candidatus Allofontibacter communis. GTDB lineage: Bacteria > Pseudomonadota > Gammaproteobacteria > Pseudomonadales > Azotimanducaceae > UBA9659. The sequence goes on from CAXPUI010000507.1 coordinate 789, forward strand.
GGTCATCCTCGGGATTGGCCGGGGCTTCCAGGACAGCATGTTCAAGATCTTCGGTATCCCAACGAAACAGAAGCGGGCGATCTTCCGCGAGAACCTGACCACCATGATCTCTGCGTGGTGCGGGGAGCCGATAGACCAACATGAAGGTCACGACGTCCTGTTATCCCCGCTGCCGGTCCAACAACCCCATCCTCCTCTATGGGTTGCAGCCTTTGGTCCACTCGCCATCAAACAGGCCGGCCAGCTGGGACTGCCCTACATCGCCTCACCCGTCGAGTCTCTAGCCAGCCTTAAGTCAAACATCGAACAGCATCGCCAACATGCTGCAGACGCAGGACACGACAGTATCGCAACGACACCGATTATGCGCACCGTGTTCGTGACTGATGATTCCAGACTGGAGAACCAGGTCAAGAAGAGTCTGGCAAAAGAAGCCGTGTCACGCATCAGGGACACACAGGCGTCGGTTGATGACTGGGCGATCGTGGGCAGCCAACAATACGTAAAAGATAGGCTCGCAGAATATCAAGAACAGCTGGGCATGAACTACCTGATCGCCAGGGGCCGCATACAGGGAATCGAGGACGAGCAGCAGATCAGGTCACACGACGCCCTGCTCCGGATATCCTCCATCAGTTGATAATCTTGATGAGCTGCCCGGGCTCAGGTTGCCCTGCCGGGTACAAGCCGTTCATCACGCGCAACCGATCCAAGGCATAGTTAGTGATAGGCGATTCAGCGGCCAGCTGTTCCATCGTCGTGTCGTCCTCGGCACGAACCACCTGGACCTTGGGCAGTTTAGCGACATTGAAATCATCCCGACTCATGCGATCAAAACTGAAGATACTGGCAATAAACTGTTTGTCGCTGGCGATCTTGCGCAGGTCGTACTGGCCTGCTCCCCTAAGGATGTAGCCTATGCGTTTACGCGTATCAAAGATAACTGCGAATCGAACAGGCCTCAAACCATACGGCGAGTCAGCCTTGTCTGCGATTCCCAAATAGGCCGGCATACCGGCAATCGTGATCTCCCGCCCTTCGCGAACCCGAAAACCAAGGCCTTCATTGGCAAAGGAGGTCACATCAGCACCTTTCGGCAGGCGCGCGGTAGAGACCGAGAACACGGCGTCGCCAATCCGGCTCACCACCGCAACCCCTGACGGCTGAGTTTCATATCGCCAGTCCCGGGGAAAGTTGAATTTAATGCCAAGTCTGGGGTGGTAGAACGTATTCTTACGAACAACACCAACTTTCCTGGCTGGCCCGAAAGCCATGCCGTTCAACTTCTGCAGGAATTCGTCGGTTCTGATGAATTCATCATAATCACGAACCAGGTGCTCTGACGCTTCAATCGCTTCCTTGTACCTCGTGTCGTGATCAGGGTGTGTAGAAAGAAAACCGTGGTAAACCTTCGGTTCCCGCTTCTCCAGACGCGCCTGCTCAATCTCGACACGATCCTTTGCTTTCAGGATCTCGATAGTTTTCAGCATCGCTTTAGGGGAATAACCGGCTTTCGCCATATAGCGCGCACCGACCTCATCCGCTTCCAGTTCGAACTCACGACTGTACCCGGACAACAGCACACCGCCAAACATGTTGCCCAGTTCGTAGAGAGCGGGTTGTCCAGAGACTGCCGCCAGAACCGTATTCAGTACACTGATCCCTTTACCGCGGGCATTCCTGCGTAATGCGTGTTTTTCTGTCACGTGAGCAATCTCGTGCCCCAGGACCGCAGCGAGCTCCGACTCCGAATTCATATGCATCAGCATCCCCCGCGTGACGTATATAAAACCACCTGGAAGGGCAAAGGCATTGATCATATCGTCGTTGAGAATCGTGAACTTATAATCAATCTCTTCGCGGCTGCTCTCTGCGGCCACTCGTTGGCCTACCTTGTTGATGTATGCCTGCAACTCCTGATCACGATAGACACCGAACTGACTGATAATCTTGGTGTGTTCTTCCTTGCCAAGCTTAATTTCTTCCTCAAGCGACACGGCTCTCGCCGCCGGTCCCAAACAGACTGACTGCACTATCAGCACGCAGATGAGTATTTTTTTTGCAGGTTTTAGCATCATTACAGTGTTCAATCTTAATGTTCAGGGCTGAAGCAAAACTGAACAGAGCCCTGTTGTTAACTTAGACCCCAAAACAGGGTACTGGGTTCATCATCCATTAACCATTTCCACGAGAGCACTATCGGCTCATAATAGCCTCTCAGAAAGGACAAATTCGACGGATGCTGCGTAAATTTTCGCTTTCGATTTTCCTGGGCCTGACTCTAATGGCTGTAGCCGATGACCGATCGGACCTGGAAAACATAAGAGCCATGGAAGCTGATATTGACATATTGGCCGAGCGTGTGGGGCCTTTCTCTGAAGAGCTATTCAATCCACTGATGCAGCTGGCCCGGCTCCAACTGGACGTTGAGCTTCGGGAGGATGCGGTGGATACGCTCCATCGCGCACAGCACATTGCGCATAGAAACGAGGGTGTTTACACCACTGCGCAACTGCCTGTCATTGAACTGCTCGCGGACCTGGCACTAAAAGGCGAGGAATTCGACGATGCGAACCGACAAAAATTCTTCGCTTTTTTTATCACCACCCACGCTTTTGAGCAGTCTGCACCCGAGATTCTGTCTGCACACGCAGATCTTGCTGACTGGTATATGCATACCGGCCAGCCTCGACGAGCTCGCAATATTATTGACGAAGCAGTTGAAATCGCCGAAGCAACTGATCAGGACACCCTGCCTTTCGACATTCTAGCCAACCAGACTCGCCGACTTGAGGGCACTTGTTGTAATCCGAGGCTCCTGGTGAATGCGCTCGACACCAAGCAACAGGATGCTCGACAGGAAACACTAATCGCGACCTACCTCGAGATCGCTGACACATTTACCCTGGGTGGAAAGACAGAACGTGCCATGGAATATTTCGAACTTGCGAACAACATTTCACCCCTCAACTCCCCCCCAAGACCACTGGCTTTCCGTAGAAACCTTCAGGCACCTCTGTCCAGGCAGACGGAATCCTTCACTGTTAACCGAATCGCCCCATTGTCAGCACAGGAGCGGCTCCGGCGTATGACTCGACAAGAACAGCTTGAACATCCCAGCCAGGAACCCCAGTGGTTCCAGTTTGACCCGGACAGACAACATCGCGGCTTCGAAACGCGCGACTTGAACCAGCCTTATGACCGAGAGAAGCGAACCTATGCGGTAGTCGGTTATCCCATCCTCTTCAGTGAAGACCAGTTGGATCAACTACTGCCGTTTCGCTGGGAAAAGAACAAAGAAGAACTATCCATTACCCTGTCCTTTACAGTCACGGAAACAGGCGACCTCTCGGATATCGAAGTCGTGGAAACGAATGCACCGAACAAGTTCAACAATCTATTGTCCCGTGTCGTACGTAAGACCTCTTACCGGCCAGCCGTTGAAAACGGCAGACCTGTCGCAACCCCGGGCGTCACGTTAAAACAGACCTTTACTCCAAGGGCACCAAGGGATACAACAGAACCATGACACTCTACATTAAAGGGTTCGCCCTGGCGCTCTCAGCCCTGATTACCTTGCCTCTGGCTGCTGAAGAAGACGTTCTGCTTTACTTCTACGAGCCCAGCCTCAGCCTGGAACACCAGGAAACCTTCAGCCGCATGGTGAATCATGCCAACAATGCAGAATTCGCCCGCGCCAGAACACATTCCGAGCGTCTTATCGCAGCCCACGAGACTGCAGAAGAACACAACAGGGAACTCTACGGAAAACTACTGATCAATCACGGCATCATCGACAGCGCCGACTTCGCCTATGAACAGGGGTTGGCAAGCATAAATGATGGCCTCAGACATCTGGAACACAAGCAAAATCCATTCACTACGGACCTGCTCAGGGGACTGATGG
>CAXPUI010000508.1:0-2654 GCA_964220205.1 Candidatus Allofontibacter communis
CGACAGCCACATCATTACGACAATGAAACCGATGCAGACAGTTGATCCTGCCGCCCTGGCGACAAAACACCTGCAACAGTCACAGGCAGCCCTCAGCACCTGCAAACAGCAGATCCGAGTCGTGGGCTTTATTGCCAGTGATGACAAGCCCTCGATAGCCTACGCAAACGCGACCAAAAAGACATTTACTTCGGCGGGCTTTGACTACGAATTGAGGCACGTGGCTCGGCTGGAGCTGGAAGACGAAATCCTCGCCGCCAACGAGGAGCCGGACGTACACGGTATTTTCATCTATTTTCCGGTGTTTAATAACCAGGAAGACAACTACCTGCGAAATCTTGTTTCTTACACCAAGGATATCGAAGCTGGCAGTTCCTACTGGACGCGAAAAATGTCGGACAACGACCGCTCGGCCACAGCAGGCGATCATGACAAGAAAGCTCTTGTGCCATGCACTCCGTTGGCTATCGTCAAGATACTTGACGACCTGGGTGAATACGAACACATCAGGGGAAGCACCGTCACTATCTTTAACCGCAGTGAAGTTATAGGCAGGCCGCTGGCCGTGATGATGTCAAACGACGGCGCCCGGGTTTTTTCATTCGATGTCAACGGTCCTATGGAATTCCGCGACGGCCAGCCTCACGAATCCGACATCGACAGGCAAACGGCACTTTCCCTGTCTGATTTCGTCATCACAGGTGTACCCAGCCCGTCGTTCGCGAAAGTCCAGAATCATGAACTGAGAGCGGATTGTGTTGCCGTGAACTTCGCCTCCATACCGAATTTCAGTGACGATGCCCCATCACGAACCAGGCTGTTCATTCCCCGGGTAGGCCCCATGACGGTTGCAATGTGCATGCGAAACACGATCCGGTTGTTCGAAAACTTTCATCAATGACAATACTCGCTCGCCAATCACTTCAGGAGCACCTGGCGGAGGTCGCACGAAAATCCTCTACCCCCGGTGGCGGGGCTGTAGCGGCCGTGACTGCGGCTGAAGCCTGCGCTCTGCTCAGCATGGTCGCCAATTTCACCAAAGCGGAGATGTCTGACCTGCTGCTCAGGACAGAGGTCTCGACAGCACGATTGCTTGAGTTGGCTGACGAAGACAGCACCGCTTTCGCCTCAGTGATGGCTGCCTACAAGGGCGATGGTGACCTTGAGAACGCGCTCAGGCGAGCTGCCCAGGTACCCGTCAACACGATTGAAATATGCAGTTCACATATCGCTGATCTGTCGCTGCTGGCAGAGCAGGGAAACAGGAACCTTATTACCGACGTGGCTATCGCTGCCTGTCTGCTTCGGGCAGCACTGGAGTCCTGTCGATTCAACGTCCTGGTGAACGTTCGCAGCATGAAGGGCGATATAGCAGCCTTTACGCAGGCCATCTCTGGCATTAACACTGATGTGAAGCACTGTAACCAGGTCAGTGAGACAATTCTCCAAGAGCTCGCGTGAAAAACTTTGTCCCGGTTCTCATACTGCTGCTGGCTGCAGCGTGCGGCTCAACGCCCACCCGACAGCTCGAAAACAGTGACACTCTCAGAACCCGCGTCGAGATCGCTATCGCGCGCCAACTCCTGAATGAGGTCGGAACGGAGCTACCCCGACTCAAGGGATCGATGCGCTCCAGGTACCTTGAGCAGAAAACCCGACAGTTCAGACGCAGCGTCGACCTCAGTGCCCTGAACAGTGCAACGCTGCTGGAGTTCCATTTACTTGAATTCCTCGACGCTGCCGCCAGGGTTCGCTGGCAGGGAGGGAATTATGAAACCCAGGTCAGAGCCCTGAGTTCAATCGATGTAACTTTCGATGACCTGAACAGCCAGCTGCTTCATACCCTCAACCAGATCGACCAGACCCTGCTGGAAGTCAATAATCCCGCCTCAATGACGATCAGCCGGCATATGGAGAAGGTAAGACAGTCAGCGAGATATCCGGAGGACTCGTTCACGGGGCGACAGAACTACCTGGATGATCTGCAACAGGCAATGCAGGCGTCTTATGAACATTCCTCATGGATGAACAGCAATGAGGTCAAGGCTCTGGAACTGCGTGGCCAGGAATCCGGTAACGCGCCTTTCCATTACACCGACAGCTCACTGGTCATCGATCTCAACGATGTCAGGAGCCTGCCCTACTTTGAACTGGAGGGCATCGCCACCTTCTATGGCTATCCCGGCCGCACAGCGATCGAGCACCTGGGAACAGGCTCGCTGAGGTCTCTTCTACAATTGCCCGGCTACAGTTTCGGTTGGGCGTGGTTGATGCTGGAGAAGCACAATGCAGAGAAGCCGCTACCGGCTCAACTGTACTTTGCAAAGCTCATGGCAGGTCTTGCCCTGGCAGACCTGCGACTTCATTCCGGCACCTGGTCGCGCGATGCAGCCGCCAGTTATCTGTTTGAACAGACACCTTATGGCAGGGATCGGCTCAACAAATCTCTTGACTACATCCAGAGGCGACCCGGTTTTTATCTGGCCGCGTTTGCAGGCAGGCTCAGATTCACTGAACTACAGCGCCGCTGCATCAACAGCTGTGATTTACCTTTTCTGGAACGCCTGGTTACCCTCGGTCCCCTGCCGTTCGATCTCCTGGAAGAACGTCTGCTCGCTGAGCAAATCATTCAGTGAGAATGGTCATGGCCATGA
>CAXPUI010000509.1:0-2215 GCA_964220205.1 Candidatus Allofontibacter communis
GCTTTAACAGCAACCTGACGGCGGCTGAAATTATCGGTCAGGTACGTATTGCCATCCGTCGGCTGGCCGAAGTGTATCCGGATCGTTCCAGGTCGGTATCGAATGTTGTCATGATGGGTATGGGTGAACCATTGCTCAACACCGACAATGTCCTGCCCGCGGTTGAGCTGATGATGGATGACCTGGGTTATGGCATCTCGAAACGTTAGGTGACTGTGTCGACAGCAGGGGTTGTGCCGGGTATCGAGAAGCTATATGAGACCACTGACGTCTCACTCGCCATTTCCCTGCATGCGCCGAATGACAACATTCGATACCGACCTGGAACGATCCGGATAAACTTCGGCCAGCCGACGGATGGCAATACGTACCTGACCGATAATTTCAGCCGCCGTCAGGTTGCTGTTAAAGCCCTGCTTGCCCGTGGAACAGAAACTGCAATCAAGTGCACAGCCCACCTGCGAAGAGACACACAGTGTCCCCCGATTGTCTTCCGGGATGAATACCGTTTCGACAAGACTGCCAGAGAGGGAGCGGATCAACCATTTGCGGGTGCCGTCCTTGCTAACCAATTCCTTGACAACTTCCGGCTCGTCAAGGCAACCGTGTTCGCCCAGGTAATGTCTCAATTTCTTGCTGAGGTCTGTCATCTCAGCGAAATCATTCTGGAATCGATGATGAATCCACTTCATCAACTGTCCCGCGTGGAACGGCTTTTCGCCCAATTCAGCGAGCAGTTCGTGCCACATCGCCTGGGTGTAACCCAGGAAATTGACGCGCTGCTCGCCTTGGCTGTTCATCCTATCGATCGCAGAGCTGGTCGTCTGAGAAGAAGTAGCTGATTTCCCGGGCAGCAGATTCGGGTGAATCCGAACCATGCACCGCATTGGCATCAATGGACTCGGCAAAGTCAGCCCGGATGGTACCCTCTGCAGCTTCCGCCGGGTTAGTGGCACCCATCAGTTCTCGATTCAGCGCTATAGCACGTTCACCTTCGAGGACCTGGACAATAACAGGCCCGGAACTCATGTAAGCCACCAGGTCCTCAAAGAAGCCCTTGCCATCGTGTTCGGCGTAAAAGCCCTTGGCTTTGTCTACCGTCAGGTGCTCCATCCGAGAAGCGACGATCCTCAGGCCCGCCTTCTCGAAACGTGAGGTGATTTTACCGATAACATTTTTTGCAACAGCGTCCGGTTTGATAATTGAGAAGGTTCTCTCGATCGCCATGGGTCTTACTCCAGAATAGTGGTGGTAGAAAAAAGGCGCGTATTATAGTGAGTTAGAGCTCGTCGAGCCATGCCATCTGGATAGCCTCCAGGATTTTCTCGCCGCAGCGCTCGGCTTCGTCGTCAAAGCCTTCGAGCGACATCACCCATTCACGCAGATCCGTGAACCTGACGGACAGAGGATCGACCTCGGGATGTGTCTCACACAGCTCGATCGCTATATCGTTAACGTCGGTCCATTTCATATCGAGCCCCTCAGTGGTTTTCTGACACCTGGTTAATCGTATATTTCGGTATTTCTATCACGAGATCTTCATCGCCAACAATCACCTGGCAGGACAAGCGCGAATCCGGCTCCAGACCCCAGGCCTTGTCAAGCAGGTCGTCTTCAGTTTCGTCGGATTCTTCAAGGGAATCAAAGCCCTCCCTGACAATAACGTGACAGGTTGTACAGGCACAGGCCATTTCACAGGCATGTTCAATCTCCACGCCGTTGGCCATAGCGACTTCAATCAGCACATCCCCGGGTTCTGCCTCAATCACCGCCCCTTCAGGGCACCGTTCAGCGTGGGGTAAAAAAATCAGCTGGGCCATCTTCTAAAACTCCGAATCAACTTCTTCAACCTTACGCCCTGCCAGAGCTTTCCTGACTGCTGCGTCCATTCTGAGTGCCGCAAAGTCTGCGCTGGCCTGACCAAGCATCTCTACACCTTCGTTGATCGCCCGTACCTGGCCCTCAGCGACCAGTTCCTCCAGCCGTCCTATCGCTTCACGCAGCAGACTAACATCCGCCTCACCCAGCAACACCGCACCATCCTCAGCGAGTGCGTTGGTCAGCGCTTCTATGACCCGCCCCGCTTCTACCCTGGCTTCTGTCAGGGAACGCTGGTCGGCATCAGCCTGCGCATGATCAAACGATGCGCGCAGCATGGCTGTAACTTCATCATCCGTCAGCCCGTAGGAAGGCTTGACCTCGACATGTGCTTCGG
>CAXPUI010000510.1:0-2618 GCA_964220205.1 Candidatus Allofontibacter communis
CCTTTTGACATACTGGCTTCAGCCCATGGCGTTGAGCAGGATGGTTTCTGCGACCTTTCTCCGATTCTGCTGGTCAACGCGGCAACCCTGGATGAGGTCAACCGACAATTGTCAGCTGATATCCCGGTTGAGAGGTTTCGCTGCACCATTGTTGTCCGAGGCCTGGAGGCATTTGCGGAGGATGCGGTTGAGTCCTACCAGGGGAATAACCTCACGTTGTCACATGTGGTGGCCTGTGAACGGTGTGTGATTATCAACACTGATCACAAGACAGGGGATATGAACAAAGAGCCATTGCAGTTGTTGCACAGCACCCGACGAATCAAGGACGGCTATGCCTCGGGCGTGAGATTCGGCAATTACTTTAATGTTTCAGGTACGTCCAGGCTTTCGGTAGGTGACCGTTTCGTCGCCCGCGGTTGATGCCGCGCCAGCTCTGTCAGTCGCTTTCACGCTGCCCATTCCCTGGTGGTGCTAAGCTGCGCTAGCCTGCCGATCGGTTCTGGAAATTCGCGCGGCGACTGATTTCTGTTTCCACACGCCAGAGCCTGTCCTGCCCCCAGCAACTGAAGTCGCTGTCGGTGGAGTCCGAGACCCTGAAACTTGGCACGCCCCACAATCCGTGGTTAAGCATGTCTGCGACATTGGCGTCGAGTATTGACTGCCAGTCGTCACGCCGATTGATTGCCGTTTCCCAGTCTCCTCCGCTGTTGAGGACGATCGATTTCAGGCCGGCTTCAGTGGTGATATCGATCCCGTCTGCCCAGGCGCCTTTCAGATAATTGCTGCAGTATTCGACGCCTCGGCCGATCTCCTCCATATAAGGGAACAGTGCGAAGGCACGCTTCACGGGTTCGCCAAAAGGATCGACAATCTTACCGAAGGGTACGCCATAGTAATCCGCCTCGCGCTTGGTGTCGGTGATGATGTACTTCTGTTTCGCCCGGGGTGCGGGGATACCCCGCATTATCATGGGCATGACAGGCCTCAATCGGAGGGTGACGCCACTTCTTCTGACCAGATCGATGGTCCTGTCAAAACTGATGGCGGTATAAGGGCTCCGCAGCGACGGAAAGTACTCCAGGGTAATGTGTTCCGCAACGGCCCCTGTTGCGGACTCCGGGACAGGTTTTGGTACGCAGAAGGTACCGGGGTTCCTGGACATGCCAGCGTTGATCAGTCGCTGTTCAAGATGGTGGAGCCGGTCGAGCCCCCAGTACCATTCACCTTCGAAGTAGAAAGTACCGCTCAGGTAGTGGCCCAGCTGTTCTCGAAGTCGATCACCTGCTTCGGTCTGCTCTGATGGTGACTCGCCGAAATCATCAGGGAGTTCAACGCCATAAAATGGCGCGATGCTCATGGCGTCCTTGAGGGCCCAGTCCTGAAACCTGCTGCTGTCACCCTGGAACTCCGCTTCAGGCATCGACACCGGATAGGTGACGAAGTCGACGGTGTAGCGGTCCTTGAGCGCAGCCAGTTTCTGATTGGCCATATGGCTGTAAGGGTCATCGGCCTGGTGGAAGTAAAGCACCGTCGGGCGTTTGCCTCGCGTTAACCTGCCACGGGTGTGGGCCATCGTGCGCATGAAATCGCTTATCATGAAACCCATCAGTTTCTGCTTGATGAAGACCGACGCTTTCACGTCAGGTTGTCCATCGATCGCGCAGACCGGCTTCGGGCTGGGCGTCCGCGAACGGCCAGGAGTGGCCCCAGCTATCAAGGCTGGCTACCTTGGTTACGGGTCTTCGGTTGACAGGGCCGATGTTATCGCTGGGCCAGCCAATGGGCAGCAGCGCATGAGCGGTCTGATTGTCCGGTATATCCAGTAGCGTACGCAGGCTATCCATGTACATCCGGTGAAAACCAGTGACCACGCTCCCGAGTCCTATTCCCCGGCAGGCCAGCAGGGCATTCTGCACGGCAGGGTAGACCGTGCCGGCTGCTTCTTCGGGGCCGCAGAAAAAAAGGTGAACCGGAACCTTGCCGATGTTTCGTGCCAGATCATCGGTCGAACGCACTACCAGGCGCATCTGGCGAGATAGCGCATCGATACGGCTGGGGTCCTCTACATATTGTTTCCCGTACTCGGTCCATACCTGCCAGTAAAGTTCACCGATCTGTCTTCGCTTTTCTGCGTCCCGCACAATCAGGAAATGCCAGACCTGCATGTTGCCCCCGGCCGGTGCACGGATTGCAGCGTCGATTACCTGGTACAGGTCTTCGTCGGATACCGGGTCTTCGGTGAAACGACGCAGAGCACGGGTCGAGTAAAGAGCGTCGAACAGTCCGACAGTTTCCGGGTCAATTCGTGGCATATCAGTTCTCCATGGCGGGTTAGGGAATCAAAAGGACAATAATTTTGAGCTACGCCCAGGGGCGTAGTTCACGCCATTCGTAGTCGGTACCCAGGGCAGCCTTGTCGGCATCATAGCTGTAGAGCCAGTGCTGTTGCGGTGAAAATCCGCCCTGGAGACGATCGCTGGTTCTTCGGAATCGGGCGTTCCGGGCGCCAATTTCCTCTGGCGTGTCGACGTGATACCAGCCCTCGGCATTGCGTGACTGTTGGACGATGAGGTTGGCCCGATCATATCGGAGCGATTCATAACGCTGCAGCGCCT
>CAXPUI010000511.1:0-4538 GCA_964220205.1 Candidatus Allofontibacter communis
CCAGCTCACCATGGCATTCAGGGAACGCATTTTTCCGACCTGGATACGGCTAACCGCTGTCAGCCGAACAGCTCGACGGCGCAACAGCGATCGAGGTCGCCTCATGCAGGCGGGTATGGTCATCTGCGGGGCTATCGGCCTGGATACTGACCTGAGTTTTGCCTACCAGCTCTTCGCCTTACTGGCCTGCATCCTCGTCGCCGCCAGAATCAGTCTGCGATTTCAGGTTCCAGCCGTCAGTGTCAGAAGACACCTGCCCCGATACGCGACAGCCGGCGAACCATTTGAGTATTCCATTACCGTTATCAACGAAGGTGAGAGGGTTGAACGAGACCTCGACATCACCGATAACCCCAGGGTAGTGCCACCAGAATTTGAACAATTCCAGCGTTCCCGGGAGCCCGGTGAAGAAACCCGCAATGCCTACGACAGATGGATAGGTTTTCATCGTTTCATCTGGCTGCAGCGCCTCAACACCGGCATCACCATAAGCAAAAGCAAACTGCCTGATGTCAGGATCAAGAGCAGCGCCACTGCGACCATGAAAGCTACGCCCCTCAGGCGGGGCAAGGTCCAATTTGAATCAACCACTATTCTGCACCCGGATCCACTATCCCTGAACTATGGCGTTATCGACCTGGACAACCGAGAACAATTGATCGTCTTACCGCGCCGTTACCCGGTAGCAAGGCGCTTTGAATCTTCCGGGCGACGACACTTCGAGTCTGGTGGTGTCAACTCAACCTGGTCAATAGGGGAGTCCGAAGAGTTTGTTGCCTTGCGCGATTACCGGGATGGAGACGCACTTCGCAAGATCCACTGGCCCAGTACCGCCAGGTCAGGGTTGCCTGTCGTGAGAGAATACCAGGATGAGTATTTTGTCAGGCAGATACTGGTTGTCGACACCTGCCAGGCGGACCCGAATGTTTTTGAGGACACGATAACTGTTGCCGCCAGTCTGCTGGGTGCCAGCGATGACAAGCCTGGTGTTATGGACCTGTGCTTTATGACGGATCGCCCGGAATTCGTCACTGCGGGTCCTGGGCACGCGCAGACGTCTCTGCAACTCGAAGCTCTTGCCCTACTGACAGCATCAAAAGCCACGCCTGACATGCTCATACAGCCTTTGGCCGACAGGTCTTCGATGATAAGTCGTTGCCTGCTGGTCTTTGCCGGCATCGACGCCGCGCGACTTGAGTTACTGGAGGCAATTGAGAATTGCGGCGTACGCGTGGAGGTATTTGTTGTTACTGATGCTCCTGACTCAACTCTCCTGCGTGATGACTTCCATATCCTGGAACCGGGTCGGATAAGAGACGACCTGGCGAAACTGTGAAAGACATCAAACCACAATACCTCGGTGGCCTGGCGATTCTATTCTGGGGTCTGCAGTCTGACCTGCTCTGGTTTGCTATACCCATGGCGCTGATTCTCGAGCTGCGCTACTTCACCAAAACTCGCTGGGCACTCACCCAGAAGGACTTCTACCAGATCGCGGACCTAACCAGTGTTGCACTCGTTCTCGTCATCGTTTTCCTGTTTCTCAATCGGCGTGAATATCATTTCATCACAACACTGCTGACTTGGATGCCACTGCTGATCTACCCATTGGTTGCACTTAAGGGCTACTCGACGACCCACAGACTGACCCTGGATGTGCTGTTCTATAGCCTGCGTAAACAGCGTGAACCCGTTACCCAGTCCTGGAACATGGACTATGTCATGCTGGCAACCTGTCTGCTGGCGGCAGGATTCAACCGGGAGGCCAGTTACTACCTACCGGTCGCTGCGCCGATCGTTACTCTGGCCTTGTACCAGTTACGCTCACCCCGCTGGAGCCGGACCATGCTGGTCGTTTCGTTGGGCGTGATAGTCCTTGCTGCTGGTGTCTTGCAGTCCGGTATCCGACATACCCACCTGGGTATCAAAGAAAAAACCGAGCAACTGATCGCCCAATGGATCTCAAGACGGACTGACCCCCTGAAGACCCGGACGGCTATAGGCCAGCTGGGTCAGATGAAACTTTCTGATGCGATTGCCTTTCGAATCGAACCCCTTTCCGGGGAGCCCGATTTCCCCCGTCTCCTGCGGGAAGCAGCTTACAATTCTCCGTCTGATATTGACTGGCAGGTTTTTGACCCCAGGTTTGATACAGAGCCCGCTGCCGACGACTTTCGCTGGTCTTTTTCTGAAGGCCCACCATCGCAATATCCTGAAGCCAGGATCTATAAGACGTTCGACCGCACCAGAGCCCTGGTACCGGTGCCTGAAGAGCTGGCTGAACTCTATGAACTACCGGCTGCGGACCTCAAGCGCTCGACCTATGGCACCATTCAGGCTACCGGCCTCATCCCAGCACCGCACTACAGGGTGCGCTACCAGGCTACCGGCCACCTGGGTGACAGGCCCTCATCAACCGACCTCTTTGTGCCAGAGGAATATCAGGAATTTCTGGACACTGTCGTACCCCAGGCCATGGCGCCGAGTAACGCAATCGCCTTCGTGCAGAATTATTTCGCCGATTTCCGTTATACCCTCTATCAGCCTGACGAGGCACGCCAACACAATCCTCTGATTCACTTTATGCGCGATCGCCAGGCCGGCCATTGCGAATACTTTGCCAGTGCCACTGCCATCATGTTGCGAAAGCTGGGTATAGCGTCGCGCTATGTCGTGGGTTTTGCCATCCAGGAGTGGGACGACGACCTGGCCATGTATGTTGTTCGAGAGCGTCACGCTCATGCCTGGGCCATCGCTTTTGTTGATGATCAATGGGTCGTGGTCGACACCACTCCGGCACAGTGGCTCACCGTTGAAGAAAACAACGCGAGTCTCCTACAACCCTTGTGGGACAGTATCAGCAACAACTGGTTTCTCTTTCTACGCTGGTGGAATGAACAGGAACTGGAAGATTATGAACGTGAACTTTACCTCTTTGGAGCAGCGCTGTTCCTGATTCTGCTCTGGAGAATACGTAATTCCGAACAGGTAGTCCTGGAAGATAGCGTCACAACCAATCCAAGTATCCAATCGCTACCCGGGCAAGAATCACCCTTCTTTCGTGTCGAGGAACATCTTGCGGGGATCGGTTACGGCCGGAATCCAGGCGAACTGATGGCCAAGTGGCTGCTACGAATAAAGCACCCAGAATTACTGCCGTTACTGACTTACCACAATCGGTGGCGCTTTGACCCGAGGGGCATCTCGATGACTGATAAAGAGCGGCTGGCAGGCCAGGTGCTGGCATGGCTTGAGGCCAATGCCGCCGAAACCCGGGAAAACAGCTGACAACTGGCCTTTGACGCCTCCCTCGCGTATTCTCCTGCCCGACATCTGGCCTGCACCAGCATCGCGGGAGTACTCAACAGTGGTTGAACGACAAAGGAGCTGTGTTTTCTGTCTTCACGACAGTCGACTGCTGGCCATCGAACTGGAAGACCCAACCACAAAAAAACGCTTCTGGTCATTACCCGGTGGTGGTATTGAGGCCGGGGAAACTCCGGCTATCGCCGCGGTCAGGGAAACGCTCGAGGAGACGGGGTATCAGGTGACGCTGACCGGCGATGGGTTTCCAACACAGTACGAGTTCCACTGGGATGGGGCTATTTACGATTGCACCACTCACTGGTTTACGGCAAAACTCAGTTCGACCGAACCTGTCGCAGTTGATGACGCAAGTTATCTGCTCAACAGCCGGTGGCTGCCCTGGCCCAGATCACAATGTCTCTTCACCAACAACCCAGCCTTTAACGAGGCTTTTGAACGATTCCGCAGTATCTAAGTCGAACTAACCAGTATAATGCTGCTGCCCAGTTAAAGAGGACAATCAGGATTGGATATACAAGCTCGCATGCGTGACATCATTGCCAAGGAAGCTGCTGCCATAGAAGCCATCCAGGTCAATGATGAGTTTGAGAAAGCCGCTGAAATCCTATTGCATTGCCGGGGCAAGGTGGTCACCACGGGGATGGGGAAAGCCGGCTACATCGCTCACAAATTTGCTGCCACCCTCGCCTCTACAGGCACACCGGCATTCTTTATCCATCCAGCGGAGGCCGGCCACGGCGACCTTGGCATGCTGTCCGAGGGAGACTGCATCGTCGCTTTTTCGACCAGCGGGAAATCCATCGAGGTCATCGAGATGCTGCAGATAGCCAGCAATCTGGGTACCGATACGGTAATCGGTGTTACCTCACACGCCGATTCTACGCTGAGGCAGTACTCCGACGTCATTCTTGATATGGGTCCCGATATCGAAGAACCCTGCCCCCTGAACCTGGCTCCCAGCGCCACCATAGCAGTAATGCTGGCGATCAGTGACGCGCTGGCATTGACGCTGATGGAACTGAAAGGCTTCACTGCTGCCGACTATCATGCCCGTCATCACCGAGGCTACCTGGGTTCCAAGAGTCGACAGCCACATCATTACGACAATGAAACCGATGCAGACAGTTGATCCTGCCGCCCTGGCGACAAAACACCTGCAACAGTCACAGGCAGCCCTCAGCACCTGCAAACAGCAGATCCGAGTCGTGGGC
>CAXPUI010000512.1:0-2929 GCA_964220205.1 Candidatus Allofontibacter communis
CTCACGGAAATTTGCCAGACCTTGCGAAACGGTCTGCTGAATTTTGTCGAGGGGCCAGCGACTCCAGGAAGAGCCGTGGGTCAAATGAGCAGGCAATATCAAAAAGGCTTCAATCAACGACATCACCAATACCGTGATCACAACGATGGGCACGGCCTGATAGAACTGGCTTAAAAAGCCTGAGACCAATCCAAGCGGGGCGAAAGCAGCCATCGTGGTCAGCACACCCACGGTCACCGGCGCTGCCACGCCGCTGATACCTTTCCTGGCCGCTTCAATACCCGTCAGGCCACCTTCCTGCTCTGCAATGATGTTCTCTCCCACCACGACGGCATCGTCCACGACGATGCCAAGCACAATGATCAACGCCAGAAGCGTAAAGAACGTGAAGTTGACCCCAAAAAAGTCAAAGAAAATAAACGCGCCGAAAAAGGTAATAGGCACGCCCATAGCGACCCACGTCGCCAGTCGCAGGTCCAGCATAAGCACGAGGAAGAGAAAAACGAGGATAAAACCAAGTATGCCATTTCGGACCATGATGCTCAGGTAGTTCTTCGTCGTCTCGGTAGCGTCATCCCAGATGTCAACGTCTATCCCGCTGGGTGGCGAGTAAGTCGCCAGCCGTTCCCGGATATCGTTTGCGATCACGATCGCATCCTCCGACTCTGACTTCTGAACTTTCAGGAAGAGGCTCTTTCGACCATTGAATTCATGAATCAGCTCATCTTCTGTAAAACCATCCCTGATCTGGGCGATATCCTTCAACTTCAGTAACGACCCATCAGGCAAGGCTTTAACAACGATGTCCTCGAATTCTTCACCGCTGTAGCTCTTGTTATTGGTACGGAGGAGCAGATCACCCGCCTTGGTACGTATTTCGCCCGACGACAAATTGAGCGATGAATCTCTCACGACGCTGGCCACATCACTGATAGAGAGGCCATAGCTGCGCAGATTTTCCTGCTTTACCTCGATAGAGATTTCATAGTCCTTGGCACCAAAGAGCGATACCAGTGACACTGAGGGTATCGACAATAACTCCTGCTCTACCAGTTCAGCGCCTTTCCTGAGTTCCAGATCGGACAGCTCTGAAGACACGACGAGGGTCATGACTTCACCCACGGTTTCCAGACGAACAATGTCTGGCTCCTCTGCACGTCTCGGCGGAAAGTCACTCAGCCGCTCCACTGCCATCTCAATATCGTCTCTGACCTTCGACTGATCGACGAAATCTTTCAATTCGACAGAGACTGCACCTGAGTTTTCATAGGCGCGCGACGTCACGCGCTTTACGCCATCTATGCCAATGACGGCTTCTTCGATTCGCCGGGTGATGCTCTCTTCCACCTCTGAAGGTGTAGCTCCGGGATAAGGGACGGTGATATTTACTTGCCCGAGGTCCAGCGTGGGAAACGTCTGGGATGTGATAGAGGACGCGGCAACGAAACCACCAATCAGCATGATGGACATTAACAGGTTCGCCGCAACCGGATTGCCTACAAAGTAATCCTGTACCCTTCCGATGAGAGGCGCTTTAGGTGTGGTCGGATCTTCTTTCATCAGCCAGGCTCAGTTGTCACTGCCATACCTTCCCTGGCGCCAGGTACCGTTCCAAGCACCACGCCGTCCCCTGCATCAAAGCTCTCAACAATCACCCCTGACGTCTGTCTGTTGATAAACCTTGGCTGCGACCGCTTAAGCTTACTGTCGCTGACCACCCAGACCGACTCATTAATCTGTTCTGCCGCCTCCGGCAGCAACATCGTATTCTTCAGACGAGGCCCCTCGACCTGCACGTTGAAAAATGAACCGGGATAAATGTCAGCCGACTCCTCGAGGGCCAGGTATAACTGCGCGAATCGCGTTCTCTCGTCCAGGTTCGGCGACACTCGAGCGACGCGACCCTGCAGCTGGATATCACCGAAACTGAGGCTTGCTCGCCTGCCTATCACGGGTTGCAGAAGCGCGAGATCCCGGGGTGAAATGGGCACCAGGGCCTCAATGGAAGCCACATCAAAAACCTCTCCGAACTTCTGCCCCTGGTTAAGAAATTGACCGACTTCTGCTTCTGAATCAACAACCCTGCCGTTAAAAGGCAGGGAAAAGTCTGTGCGGCTTAAATCCAACTTCGCAATCTGCTCCCGAGCCGATGCCGCTGCAATCTGCGCCTTCGCCTGTTCCAACTGCGGAGTTTTGGCAACCAGGGGCGGCACATCTTTTCCGGGATGAAGGATCGCGTAATTTGAAATGGCTGCCTCGCTCTCTGCTTTAGCGAGCTGGAAGTTGGACTCCGCCGCAAGACGGTCCGCCTCTGCCTGGGCGACGGCCAGTTCAAAGTATCTTGGGTCTATCCGCAGAAGGCTTTGGCCGGCTTCAAAACTACCGCCCTGCCTAAAGGTTTCCGAGACCCAGACAACGCGACCGCTTAACTGCAACACCAGGTCAACCGAATTCCTGACAACCACCGATCCCGTGCCTCGCACTTCCACAGGATGGTCCTGGGGAGCCAGGTTGACCACTGAGACATAAACCGGATCCATATCTCTTCTCGGCGCTGTCTGAATAGCACTGGCTTGCAGGATTTCTTCTTCTGAGGGTGCCTGGGCGGAATAGAAAGCGACTGCTGCCACTATCGCTATGACCACAAGTTGAACAACACCGACGGGGGGACGGTACAATTTCATGCTTTCTGGGCCCTTTTACTTCGGCAACCTGGATCGCCGGGAACTGATCGCGTCAACAATACAAAACAATGCAAATATTCGCTCAGGCAACCAGCATTCATTTACACGATGAAACTCGGCACTACCCATATTGTACGCATCGTTTCCAAGCTGGATCACCTTTTAGCGAAAAAACGACATCGATCAGCGCCTGCTGCTGGCCGCTGAATTCAAAGCTCGCTAGTTCAATTCGAGACCATCGAGCT
>CAXPUI010000513.1:0-15980 GCA_964220205.1 Candidatus Allofontibacter communis
AGTGCGGTCACCCTGCGAGTGCGCCCTGGGTAGAACTCACTGGGATCGTCATCGTCAATGACCCGGGCAGCCTGCATGAACGGGTCAAGTTCGGCAACAATTTTGCGTCGTTTGCTCGACGAGGTCAGGCCAGTAACAACAACACAACCGGCTTCAGCCAACGCATCGTGAACTTCAGTGGCATCAGCATCGGCTGAAAATTTCGGTATATACAATTCTTTTTCCCCTGAATGCATGGTGACAGGATAGCCTGACCAGATTACAGAATACCAGCGCCTCCAGTTAGGTTAGAATCCGGGATCTTCTCCGAAGTTCAACGAGAAATGATAAAAGCGCCCACCTCACACACCTACTTCTCGCAACGTCTCAAACTGCACTATCTCGACTGGGGTGATGCGAGTGCCGAAACGGTTCTTCTCATCCATGGATCCCAGGACCACTGCCACACCTGGGACTGGACCTGCGAAACCCTTGTCGGACAGTATCGCTTACTCGTGCCAGACCTCAGAGGTCATGGTGACTCAGCCTGGGCACTCGGTTCATCCTACAGTTCCCTTGATTACGTCTACGATATTCACCAGCTCGTTGAGCAGGCAGACCTGCAACAGGTTCATATCGTCGGCCACTCCCTGGGCGGCATGATCGCCTGTCTTTACACTGGTTTGTTTCCGGAGAAAGTCGCTAGCCTGACGTCCATCGAAGGAGTCGGTGCTTTCTGGCAGGAACAATGGGAAAAAGAGGATCCGAAAGCCCGCATCAAGGACTGGTTTGGGCAGGCAAGAGAACTTGCCGGCCGTATTCCTCGCCGCTACCCCGACCTGGACGCTGCGCTGAAACGCATGCAGGAATCCAATCCTCACCTGAGTAAGGAACGCGCTGAGCACCTAACCGTACACGGAAGCTATCGAAATGAAGACGGCACCTATACCTGGAAATTTGATCCCTACACCTACACCTGGGCACCCACTGGGCTCAACCTGGATGAGACGACCCGTATCTGGGAAGCAATCCCCTGCCCCACCCTGCTGCTCAACGCAACGGCAGGTCTGGAACATCGAACCGGCCAGAATGGCACTCTGAAGCACTTCAGGCATGCTGAACTGGTTGAGATCAGCGATGCGGGCCACTGGCTGCATCATGATCAGTTTGATGTCTACATCGGCGAGCTAACATCTTTTCTCGCGAAACACGCACCCTAGCAAAGAACTGGTCAGGTCTCGGGCACTCGCTCGACGGGTATCAGTACCTCATTGGTACGAAAAGCAGGAACACTGAAGGGCGAGTTATAGCGCGCCCAGATGGCATTACCCGCGATCCGCCACGCCTGCTGACCGGCCAGCTTTTCCTCCAACTGGGCTCGGGCACGTTCAAACTTCCTGGTGCTCCAACCTCCCTTGTACCTCAGCACTGCGACGGTCATTTCGCCACTGAGCAGGGCAACATCACTGTTATCGGGCTCCGGCGGGTCCACCAGGCTTCGAGGCAGAAAAAACGCCATATCCTGGGCCTCACCAGACACCATTGTCTGGGCGACGGGAGCCGTCATCGCGATCTTTTCGTTCCTCGAGTTGTCACCAAAGATGTAGCCGGCGAGGGGTCGGAAAAACTGGTTGTCTGAGCCCGCACCGAGGTCGCTGCGGCTCACACGAACCATGGTGAATGAGGAGTAGTTCCTGATTTCAACCGAGTCGCCAAGATCATCGAGAATCGCGTAATCAGGCGTCTCGATGGCAGAGGAAATACCCGGCATTAGTATGATTAACCAACAGATAACATATCGCATAGATCAGCCTGCACCTCCCGGCAAAAATAGTAAAATTGCACCCAGCCCTGTCACCCAGATAGAACAGGCGATGAGATCGAACAGCAAAAAGCGCCATGGCTGGACACCCAGACTCCCAGCCAAGAAGGGCGTAATGGACCTGAGAAACGGTGTCAGCCGGCCAGCGCAGACGGCAAGCAGCATCGAACGTTCTACCAGCTGATGAAACCTGTCGCTTGCGGCCCTGTAACGGGTCATCAACCCTGAATCCATAATCCGATCCGACAACCGGTAGCCGATACCATAACCCAGCAGATCTGCACTCAAAGCACCGATAAAAGCGAGCCCCAGTATCTGGGGCAAAACCTGGGGTTCGATGCTGACCAGCAGCATGGAAATGCCCACTAGCAACACCCCGGAGACGAATAGCCCGAGTCCCAGCATCGCCTCGCTGAAAGCGAGCACGACGACCACCGCCAGGCCAAGAGACACCCTTCCCGGATCATCAGGCACCACCAGCAACCCTTCGACGCGCTGTTGCAATGACTCAAGCAATATCTCGACCCCCTAAACCTCGTTACGAGGGAAGCCGCATATCGGATCATCGCGGTATTCCCTCGATCCATGGGTCATACAGCCGACGAGTCGATGATCCACTCGCCATGAAGCACCGTAGAACCTGCATGATTTCTGAAGCACGCGCCCTGCTCTGCTCGAGCTTCCTAATCCTAACCGCAGGATGTACCGCCATGGACACGCCTCTTACTACTGTTGACCAGGTCGACCTGGAGCGATTCATGGGCGACTGGTTTGTTATTGCCAGCATCCCCACCTTTGCCGAGAAAAACGCTTACGCACCCGTCGAGACCTACACACTGAACGCTAACGGCACGATTAACGCCGCCTTCCGCTATGGGAAACCCAGCAATCCCGACGTCCGAAGCGAAATTAATGCAACAGGCTATATTAAAGACCACGACACCAATGCAGTCTGGGGGATGCAGTTTATCTGGCCCATTAAAGCTGACTACCGAATCATTCAACTGGACCCCGAATACCAGGTCACCATGATCGGTCGAAACAAACGCGACTACCTGTGGATCATGGCAAGAGACTACCCATTGCCGCAATCCGAACTCAACCGGCTAATGGACTATGCCAGGATAGTCGGTTACGACACGTCCAGCCTCCAGTTTACCTCGTGGCAGACGGATGTTGAGGCGGCTTCTATCTACGTCCCTTCAGCACGTTAACGTTTAGACAGCATGCTGAAAGTGATCTTGAAGGGCATCGTTCTGACGGCCCTTTGGAGCTGCGCATCGACGGCGCTGTCCTCTGTTCTCCACACGATAGGCATGGCCCACGCCGAAGATAACACCCTGCTTTATATTGAACATCACCAGTATCTTGAAGACGGCACCCACATCGCCCGCTATTTCAACCCCGAGTTGACCCTCAGGCTGGAAAAACGCCTGAGCTACCCCGGGTTGCCGCAACATCCTGACATTCAACAAATGAACCTGCTCTCGACAGAGAGCATTAGCATACGCAGCACTGCCGATGAACTGGAAATGGTCAGCTCCCTTCCCGACCGGACAAGACGCTATCGCCTGGCCCTCGCCCCTGATGTCATCATTGATGCGGGATTCGATGCTTATATACAGGCCAACTGGTCGTCGTTTTTACCTGACGAAGAACGCCAATTCCGTCTCGCGGTGGCCGGGAAACCTGACTTTATCAACGTGACACTTAAAAAGATGGCATCCGATGAGTCAGTGGCACGTTTCAGTATCGAACCCACCAACTGGGTGACCCGCCTGATCGTCAAGGGTATTACCCTCTCCTACGACAACGAACGTCGCCTGCAGGTGTACGAAGGGCCGCCAGGCCTCAGCCTTGCGCCGTCCACGCCAAGGCGCGTTGCTGTAGACTTTCGACACTACAGACATCACGAACAGCTCGATCTGCCCCTGCCGAACTGGTTAGAAAATCGCCCTGATCCGTTTCAACACCTCGCCCGTACAACCTTCTAAACGTTAGAATAAGCACTATCATGGCTACAAGAAGCAGCGCAGGTACCGACTTGGCGGCGAAGGAAGAAAATTGGGATCAGCTCATTGTCAAAGTTGGCACTGATCAGGACAGGCAGGCCTTCAGCAAGCTTTTCAACCACTTCGCACCTTACCTGAAGGGGTTCCTTCTCAAGTCTGACGGTGTCGGGCCCGAGCACGCAGAGGAACTGGTTCAAGAGACCATGTTAAAACTGTGGCGAAAAGCGCCGACCTACTCGCCTTCGCAGGCCGCTGCCAGCACCTGGATCTATACCATCGCGAGAAACACACGGATTGATTGGATCAGGAAGCACTACAAGGAAAACACAACGGAGCTGACCGCTGACGACCTGTACGACAATGCGGAAACTCCATCGCCCTATTCTTCCCTTATCAGAGTGAGAAACAGTCGCAGCATCGAAGAGCAGCTCAAGACGCTGCCCATGGAGCAGCAGGACGTACTGAGGTTGATGTACTTCGACGGTAAGTCAGGACAACAGATAGCGGATGCGCTCAATCTACCCCTCGGGACTGTCAAGTCACGAATAAGACTCGCCCTGGCTAAGCTAAAGCTAAGCCTGGGCACCACGCATGGAGAACCATAATGGTCTGCAATCATCCTGACCCAGAGCTATTGCTCGAATACAGCACTGGCTCACTGCAATTAGCGCCCTCCGTAGCGGTTAAAACGCACCTGCATTACTGTGACGCCTGTGCCGCAGCATCCAATTCACTTGAGGATATCGGGGGGCATCTACTGGACTGCACTCAGTACGAGGAAGTTTCCGAGTCCCTGCTTGACGAGCTGCTCTGTGCCCTCGACGAGCCAGACAGCAAGCCTAAGCATCGAGGGGTAGTTTGCGAGGATGCCGTCACAGACCAGTTGCCCCCCTATGTACGTGGCTTGCTGCCGGAATCGCTTGACTGGCGTAAATTATCCCCGTCGCTCAGAGTTGCCCCCATCAGCGTTGGTGAGAAGCATTTCGAGTTAGCACTGCATAAAATCGCGGCCGGTGGCAAGGTCCCCGTCCATGATCATAAGGGCCAGGAAATTACCGTGGTCCTGAAAGGCAGTTTCTCCGACGAGGACGGGGTATACCAGCCCGGCGATTTCCTGGTCAGAGAACCTGGGGAATCTCACCGGCCAATCGCCGCGCAAAACGACGACTGCATCTGCTTATCCGTACTTGAAGCACCCATTAAACTGAAGGGATTAAAGCGTATCCTTAACCCCTTCTTAAATTTCTCTCCCAGCTAACTTACTTTTGAGAGGCTATAAACATGAGCATGACTGCTGAGCAGTTAGAAACACCCTCCGCCGTCACTCTGGCAAGAAGCGACGCCACCAGGGTCCGCCACGCGCTGGAAAGCCTGGGCCTGGAGACCCCGATGATACCGTCTAACCTGAGCCGCGAAGAAAAATACCTGCGACTGCGAGCCGCCTTCACCGATATCGCAGAAACACTGGGCCTGGACCTGACAGACGACAGCCTAACCGAAACGCCGCACCGCATTGCCAAGATGTACATCGATGAGATTTTCAGCGGGCTCGACTATAGCAATTTTCCAAAAATTACAGCCATCGAGAACAAGATGCAGGTCGATGAGATGGTCAAAGTCGACAACATCAGCGTTGTCAGCACCTGTGAACACCATTTTGTCACCATTGATGGTACATCACGCGTCGCCTATGTCCCGCGGGACAAGATTATCGGCTTGTCGAAAATAAACCGGATTGTCCGCTTTTTCTCCCAGCGGCCACAGGTGCAGGAGCGCCTCACTCAACAGGTCATGGTCAGCTTACAGACTCTGCTGGAAACGGACGACGTTGCCGTGCGTATCGACGCCATGCACTATTGCGTCAAAGCCCGCGGCGTCATGGACGCCGGCTCACGTACCGAAACCACGGCCTTGGGTGGTGCCTTCAAGACCGATAAGACACTGCGCAGCCAGTTTCTCGCCTGAATCCCCCCCTGCCAACGCGGTGGCCTGGACCACCACGTTGGCCCCATCATCATATTTCGTTAAGCTGGGCGTTCAGCAAGCTCGCAAGCACTGCGGTTCGCACAGTTACCAATAGTTCGGAGTAAAAGATGACCCACCCACAGCTAGACTTGAGCAATGATGAGTTACTTAGCACCACGCGCGCTGTCAGGAAGCGTCTGGATTTTGACAAACCAGTTCCTGAATCAGTGATTCGAGAGTGCCTGGAAGTCGCCGTCCAGGCACCCACTGGCTCCAACGCCCAGGGCTGGCAGTTCGTTTTTGTGACCGATCCAGAGAAAAAGCAGCAGATTGGCGATATCTATCGAGAGGCCTTCTCTCTTTACAGGGATATGCCAGTCGCCATACACAAACTTCACAAGGAAAGCGGTGACGATTCTTTGATTGAGAGCCAGGAGCGTTCTGCTTCTTCGGCTGACTACCTGGCGGAGAACATGGCACAAGCACCTGTACTCTTTATCCCCTGCATCGCCGGTCGGACCGACTCGGAGGCGACCAGTAACATCATCGCGCAAACCGGCACCCTCGGTTCAATTATCCCTGCGGCCTGGAACTTCATGCTAGCAGCGCGTGCACGCGGGTTAGGCACAGCATGGACCACGCTGCACCTCATGCAGGAAAAAGCCGTCGCCGACATCATCGGAATTCCTTACGATGACTACATGCAGGTCGCTTTGATTCCGATCGCCTACACGCGAGGTACAGACTTCAAGAAGGCCTATCGTCCTCCGATCGACACCGTGATGCATATTAACAACTGGTAGATTCGACTTTAGACAACCCTTAAGGCCTTCAGCAAACGGACAACCGCGAAGCAGGCCTATCTGGAACTATCGCCATGCCCAGAATGAAAGAGGCAGATATTCAGGCCTTCCTTGAAGAGCCTCATGTCGGAGTCATCAGTACCCTGCGCCGTAACGGCCTGCCCTATTCGGTCCCGGTCTGGTGGCTCTACGATAATGAATACTTCTGGCTGACCGGCACGGACAACCGGGTATGGTGCAAACAGCTACAGAAAGACTCCCGGTGTTCACTTTGCATTGAAGCGTTGTCCCCGCTCGCTGGCTTCGTCGCGATCGACGGCCATGCCGAGTTGTTAACACGCGATGAATTTGATATCTGGCCGATATCGAGGCAACTGGCAGAGAAATACGTCGGTCGTAACGACTCGGCAAATCAACCTGCGGTGGACAAATTTTTCGACAACATGCGGACCGAACCAAGGCTGCTGTTCAGAATAACCCCCTCAGTCTGGCGAGCGATCGATATGCGTATTTACGAAGGAAAACGTTCAGATAGGGACTTCCAGGCGAGCCGCTAGTGAGATTCAGAGCATACCAAGTCAACGGCGATCAGAGCAGCTAGCAGGCACATGATACGTTGTGTCACTAACCCCGTAGAACAACTCACCGGATAGAGCAATTCACCGGATAGAAGAAGGCGGGTAAGACCGTGGCCCAGAAATCAAACAGCTATCACACCAGGTCCCGGACTGGACTTTACACCCGCATACTACGCTGGAAGAATGGCAATATCAGGAGTATCACCAAGCAAATCTAAATGATGTGCCAGTTGCGGCAATATGCGCTGATGGAATCAGCCCCTTGAGGGGACCTTTTGCCCTCCGTCAACTGAACTCAAGAGTCACTGCATCGTTGATTCCCGGACCCCAAGATGACTTATATTGCAGGCACCAGACCTCGATGCGTATTGTAATTGCCACTCTCATTCTGCTTGCCGCTGGTTGCGAGTTTGGCCTTGACCAATCCACATTGGTCACACCCAACTACGACCTGCTCGACGAATGTGAGCGCCCTGACCTCGCCCAGGCGTCAGCCATCATCGCTGAGGGGCTTTGCGGCACGCTCGATGTAGCTGAAAATCCCAACGACCCTGCCGGTCGAAGGATCTCCCTGAACATCATGCTCCTGCCTGCCACCAGTGCTGTGGTTAAGCCTGATCCTATTTTCTTTCTGGCCGGGGGACCCGGACAATCAGCAGTTGATGCCGGGGTTTTTGTGTTTTCACACCTTAGCGAAGCTCGTCGCGAGAGAGATATTGTGCTGCTCGATCAACGCGGGACAGGTAAATCCAACCCGCTGGGGTGCGATCTCGTGGACTCCGATCAGGGCTTCGAAAGAAACTCGGAACAAGCACTGGCCATCAGCCTGGAACACATGAAAGCGTGCCTGGCTGCCTATGACGCTGATCCCGCTTTTTACACCACACCGATTGCCATGGATGACCTGAACCTGGTCAGGGAGCATCTCGGCTACCAGCAAATCAATCTGCTGGGCGGTTCCTACGGGACAAGAGCAGCCCTCGTTTATATGCGGCGACATGGCGATACCGTTCGAAGTGCATTACTCGATGGCCTGGCACCGACTACCATGCGAATTCCTGCGAATATTGCGACTGACGCGGATGCAGCCTTCACCAAGCTGCTGACCGACTGCCAGGCCCAGAAAGATTGCCGTGATGCCTTTCCGAAAATATCGGAACACTATGACGCGCTGACCGAACGCCTGAGAGAAGCTCCCGAAAAGGTGTCTCTCATACACTCGCGGACAGGAGAGAACCTGCAAGGTTTTATCGACGCCAAGCTGCTCACGGGCGTGGTCAGGAACGTTCTCTACGACCGCTTGCTGTCGACCCTTGTACCCCTGGCTATTGAAGAGGCCTATGCCGGCAATTATCAGACGCTCGCGTCCCTCGCGCTCGTATTCGCGCCCGAGTCTCCCATCATCAATATCGGCATGATGGCCTCAGTACTCTGCGCTGAAGATATGCAGCTGACGACCTCAGCAAGTCCAACCTCACGATTCGATAATCAGATTTATGATCTGCTTGGCCCGGTCTGTGAATTCTGGCCCCAGGGTGCTGTACCTGACAATTATTTCGACCCTGTCAGGTCGGACGTGCCTACGCTACTGCTTTCCGGCGCTCTTGATCCCGTGACTCCCCCAAAATATGCCTGGGAGGCTGCTGAAACCCTGAGCAACGTCGAACATGTGGTTGTGGCAGGTGTCGGACACGGTGTGAGCCTACAGGGTTGCGTACCCGGAATCATCGCCGACTTCTTCTCCGACCCCGTCCCTGCCAAGGTCAACGCGGGTTGCACAGCCAACCTTGGCCGCATGTCATTCTTCACCTCCTATGCAGGCCCGGTCCCCATGAAGGATGAAGAAGATGATTGAAGTCAGTCATGTCGCAAAGCGTTTCGGTGACGTGGAAGCGGTCCGCGACGTCTCCTTCACCGCCCAGAACAACAAGGTCACCGGTCTGCTGGGACCTAACGGAGCCGGAAAATCCACTACATTGCGAATCCTCTACGGACTCTTCTCGCCCGATTCTGGTTCCGCCACGGTTGATGGCATCAATACCTGGCAGGGCAGGATCGCAGCGCAGAAGATCATGGGCGTAATGCCCGACGCACGGGGACTCTACGTCAGGCTGACAGCCAGGGAGCACATCCAGTACTTCGGCAGACTGCACGGCATGCCAGAAGACCGCCTGGACTCCCGTACCGATGATCTTCTGAGACTGCTGGATATGCAGAAAATTGCCGATAGAAGAGTAGAAGGTTTCTCTCAGGGTGAACGGACCAAGGTCTGCCTGGCGCGAGCGCTTGTCCATGAACCACCTAACGTGATCCTCGACGAACCCACCAATGGCCTGGACGTCATGACCACCCGTGCCGTCCGGGAACTGATCACAGAACTCCGAAACCAGGGCATCGCGGTGCTTTTTTCCAGCCACCTGATGCACGAAGTCGCCAGGCTCTGTGACGAAATTGTCATCGTGGCCGCCGGCACCGTCGTCGCAGCAGGTACCACAGAGCAGATCAGCGACACTGCCAGAGAGGAGAATCTTGAGGATGCCTTTATCAAGCTGGTTGAATCGGAGGCCTTGAAATGAGTGCTGTCAAGGCAGTCTTCCTGAAGGAACTGCAGGACGGCATCCGGGATCGTCGCTCCGTGTTGTCTGCGTTCATCTTTCCCGTTATGGCCCCCATCCTGGTCTACGGCCTGGTTACCATGATGGCCCAGCTACGTACCCAGGCAGTTGAGACCGTTATTCCCGTAGTCGGGATCGAGAATGCTCCCGCACTAATCAACTGGCTGAGAGAAAAGGACGTCAAGATCGAGGCTTTCGACGGAGACCCGGAGACGGCAGTCCGGGAGAAGCAGAAGGATCTCGTGCTGGTCATTCCAGACAACTACAGAGAGCGCTTCGCCGACATCAAAACTGCCGTCATTGAAATCGTCAACGATGGCTCGCGCACGGACACAGCGGCTACCTACCGTCGGCTGGAATATCTGATTCGTCGCTATAATAACGAGATTGCCGCCCTGCGACTGATCGCTCGGGGGGTCTCACCCCAGGTCATGCAGGTTGTTGATACAGAGGATATCGATGTCGCCAGCAAACAGCAGTTGGCGGTCGCCGCACTTAACTTCCTGCCGTTCTACATCATCCTGGCAGCATTTGTGTCCGGGATGGGAATCGCGGTTGACAGCACCGCGGGCGAAAGGGAGAGAAAAACGCTGGAACCACTGCTGATTAACCCCATCCAACGCTACGATATTGTTTTCGGCAAGTGGTTTGCCTCCAGTCTTTTTTCGGCGACCGGTATGATTCTGACCCTGATCCTCTGTGTGACAGCACTGCTTTACGCGCCCCTGGGTGATATCGGGCTGAATTTCCATATCACACTCGAACAGATACTCCTGGTCCTGTTCGCGACCGCACCCATCGCATTCCTGGTCACCAGCATGCAGATGCTACTGGGCATCTTCGCTAAGTCTTTCAAAGATGCTCAGAGCTACATTGGCATCCTGACCATGCTACCGGTCGTACCATTCTTCATCATGCTGCTGAACCCGTTTGCGACCCAGGACTGGATGTACGCCGTACCGATGCTCGGTCAGCTTATCCTGATCACCGATGTTCTGGGCATGAAGGAAACACCTGGCTATGCCTATATCTACTCCTTCCTCACCAGCTTTGTCCTGGGCGCCGGGATAGCCCTGGTTACGGCACGGTTATTCCAGCGGGAATCCATCCAGGTCTGAGATACGCCCAGCGGTGAAAAGTCCTTGATGGCTGTTGGCAACGCCAAAATTCTCGTACCATGGCCGTCAATCAATTGCACCGACCTACAAAATGGCAAACAAAGATCCCTTCTTCTTCACTGATTCAGGTCAGCACGACACATGGCTGAATCAGGTTACCGAGGAGATTATCGAACCTGATCTACCGATCATTGACGCCCATCACCACCTCTGGCTGCGCAACCCGCCGCCCTACCTCGCACTGGAATACTTCAAGGATATTGCAACCGGCCACAACGTTGTCGCCTCAGTGTTTGCCGAATGCCATTCCATGTATCGACAACAGGGTCCTGAGGCTTTCAAACCCGTGGGTGAAAGCGAGTTCGTCAGCGGCGTCGGTGCGATGAGTGACAGTGGAGCATTCAACGGCGTACAAATCTGCAAGGTGATGTTCGGCGCAGTCGATCTGACTCTCGGCGACAAAGTCAAACCGGTACTGGAGAGCCATGACATCGCCAGTGGTGGCCGCTTCCGCGGCGTACGTGCGGCCGCCAATCACCACCCAGACTTCCAAAGCAGCGTTGACGACCCGAATTACCTGGAGCAGCCCGCAGTCCGCAAGGCTATCGCCTGTCTTGGGGAGTACGGCCACAGTCTGGACTGCTGGGTATACCACACGCAACTGCACCAGGTTGCTGCCCTCGCCAGCGATTTTCCCGACCTGACCATTATCCTGAATCATTTCGGCGTCCCCATCCTTGGTGGTCCATTCCGAGGCAGGGCCGATGAAGTCTTCCAGGACTGGCAAAAAAGTATTGCCGAGGTCGCACAATACCCAAATGTCGTCTTCAAACTGGGAGCACTGCCAATTCGCCGTGAGAGTCGTGAATTGCCACCAACCTCTGATGAAATTGTCGCAGCATGGCGCTCCTGGACAGACGTCGCGATAGAACATTTTTCACCGGCCCGCTGCCTGTTCGAAAGCAATTTCCCTGTCGACAAAAGACACTGCAGTTATCATGTCCTCTGGAATGCATGTAAGAAACTAGCGGGAGGCTACAGCGACAGCGAAAAAGCTGATCTCTTTGCCGGCACTGCAAAACGCGCCTATCGCATCACCCTGTAAACCAAGAAGGAATTCAACATGTCGACCGTCGCTGGCAATCTGCTAGGTCAGGCCCAGAAAAGCTATCATGATTCGGACACTGCTCCTCATCCCCGGGAACAGATGGCCCAGATTGCGCGAGCAGCGCTGAATGATGCAGGTCTGGCAGCACACCAGCTGGATGCCATTGCGTGTGTGGATCCACTATCGTGGACTTACCCGGAACTCGAGAAGCAGGTCAGTGCCGACATCGGCTGTAACGACGACATAACGACCGTCTGGAAACCGGCAGGAGGCACCACACCCCAGGATCTGCTGCACGAAATCACGACTGCAATGAAGGCAGGGCAGATTGAAACTGCCATTATTGTCGGCGCTGAAGCGATGCGGACTCGACGCAAGGCCGTTCGAGCTGGACAGGAACCTGATTGGCCACCAAGAGATAAGACTGTCAGCCCAATGCGCGGACAGCAACCATTTACCTCGGACTGGGAGGCTCGACATGGACTCCGCTTACCTATCCAGGTCTTCCCATTATTGGAAAATGCGATTCGTCACGCGAAAGGCCGCAGCGCAGAAGAGCAAATCAACATCGCAGCAGGTCTATTGCACAAGAACGCGAGGGTCGCTGGAGACAATCCGCACGCCTGGTTCCAGGACGCACCTACTGCAGAGGACATTGCAACCGTCACGGCCGGGAACAGGATGATCGCCTATCCCTATACTAAACGCATGAACGCCATCATGGACGTCGACCAGGCCGCTGCTATCGTCCTGGTTTCAGAGGAGTACCTGGAGAACCACCCGACACAGCGCCAGCAGGCTGTCGCTATCCTGGGTGGCGCAGGTGCCGAGGAAGCCTGGAATCCCATTCAGCGACCATCGCTTGCAGAATGCCCCGCCATGGCGGCCGCTTGACAATCCACATTTCAGAGGAGCGGGCTGACACCCGCTGATATCGATGCCTTTGACTTCTATAGCTGTTTTCCGGCACCCATCCAGTTGGCACTGGAGGCGCTGGGACTTGACCACAATGATGCCCGCCCATTCACCCTGACGGGTGGACTCGCCTATGCAGGTGGTCCAGGAAACAACTATGTCATGCATGCATTGGCCACAGCGGTGGAACGGCTCAGGAACAGACCTGAAGAGCGTATTCTTATTACCGGTGTCGGTATGGCCAACACCAAACATGCAGCAACGCTCCTGTCACACGCGACCAACATTCCAGCTGAGGCTACCGGCTCAACCGAATACCGCCTGCCAGGTGATTCGCCCGCCCTCGATATGGCTACCGAGACAGGGGGCACCTGTTCCGTGGTCAGTTACACGGTGGAATACGATCGCAATGCTGAACCAGTCAACATTATCTATGTGCTGGATACAGAAGATGGATCTAGAACCATTGCCAATGCCAGGGATCCCGCTAGTGCGGCCCACGGTCTACTCACGAACGATCCGATCGGGTGCTTGGGTGAACTAAGCTGGGACGAGGAACAACAGAGACAGTTCTTTACTCTTCAAGGGTAACAACAACGAGTTTGCCATTGAGAGCATCCGGTAACCACGCCGGGACTGTCGGTCGTAGTCGGCTGAACACATCTGCCTTGAGTTCCGGATCATCCAGGATCGTGCGTGCACTGCCCCTGTAATGCCCGCCACGAATGAACATCCTTACCGGTTGAGGAGCATCAACAAAATCACGCCACCAAAAGCCATCAATACCCAGATAGACATATCTGCCTTCATGCAGAAAATTGACCGGGTACATGCGTTCATCCCCAAGCGTTAACAGGAGGGTTTTATGGGCACGTTCCCCCTGCGGGTTTTCATGAATTTCCCGGGCAACCCTGGCATTTGTTGTGTCACGCGTCGAGGTGACGTAGATGACCGCAATGACTAGAAGTCCTGCCAGGCCCAGGAAAACCCATTTGGCAATCTTGTTCATACGCACGCCGTCCGTCTTGGTTTCATGTCAAAGACTGGAGTATGCTAACAGCGAGTTACCAGTGTAAATCCCCAGATGAGTTACCCAGAGAAGTTCAGAGACGAGACACGTCAGTGGCTCGCCGACAACTGTCCCGAGAGCGTGCGACAACCAGGTTACGTACCCATTGGCAGTACTAAAATCGAGCTGGAACCGGACACCAGGCTCTGGCTTGAGCGCATGGCTGAGAAAGGGTGGACTACCCCTACCTGGCCCAGGGAATATGGCGGTGCCGGTCTAAGCAAGGAAGAATACCGGATCCTGATCGAGGAACTGCAACGCATCAACGCACGACCGCCCCTGACTGGCCGCAGCGTCAACTACATCGGACCCACCATTCTCGAATTTGGTACCGATGCACAGAAGGCTAAATGGCTGCCCATCTGCAGTGCTGGCAAAGGTGCCTGGGCCATGGGTTATTCCGAACCAGGTGCCGGCTCAGATCTAGCGAGCCTGAATACAAGGGCGGTCAAGGACGGTGACAACTGGGTCATTAACGGTTCAAAGATCTGGACTTCCGATGCGACCAAATGCGACTACATCTTTATCCTCTGTCGCACATCGCCCGAAAAACCAAAACACCAGGGGATCAGCCTCATCCTCGTTGATATGCATCAACCCGGTGTCAAAGTCTCTCCCATCGCACTGATTTCAGGCGAATCGCCCTTCTGCGAAACTTACTTTGAGAATGCGATCGCACCCATCGACGATCTGATAGGGGGTGTCGATAACGGCTGGACAGTAGGCAAACGTCTGCTTCAATACGAGCGATCTACCCACGCTGGCGTCAATACTTCCGGCTCAGAAGGCGGTCGTGACCGTTCGGACCATGTTCTCGATCTGGTGTTGAAACACCGGCACCACAAAACCAACGCGCCAGTCAGCGATGACATTCGCGATCATCTCATCAACTACAGGATGACCCGCCAGTCGATAGAAGCCACCCGACAGCGAGTCGTCGAGGAAACCAAGGCATTGGCACCCGGTTTCGCCAGTTCAGCGGTCAAACTGAGCAATGCCCTGAACGTTCAGGATGGTGATGAACTGATCGTTAAAGCAATAGGCAGCAACAGTTTTCAGTGGGAAGATGTTGAGGATAAGGAAGCTCAGTCAGCGATGAAACGCTGGCTCTACCAGAAATCATTAACAATCGCCGGAGGGACCAAGGAAGTGCAGCTTAATATTATCGCAAAGCGCGTCCTGGGTTTGCCTGATTGACAGGTGAACACCTACAGAACCCCTCAGGGACTTAACAAGACAAGAATAGACAACAATAAAGGAATGAAGGAGAGAACCGGTGTCTGATCAGTTACTGGATTTTAGCGGCCTGGTTGCCGTGGTGACCGGAGGCAGTCGTGGTCTGGGCAAAGAGATGGCCCTGGCTATGGCGGAACGCGGGGCAGATATTGTTATCACCAGTCGCAAGGCCGATGCCTGCGAAGAAGTTGCCCGGGATATCAAGGCCATGGGTCGACAGTCCATGGCCTATGGCTGCCACGTCGGTCACTGGGATGAGGTCCAGGCCATGATTGATGCTGTTTACGATCGCTTCGGTAAAATTGATATTCTGATCAACAATGCGGGCATGTCACCGCTTTACGATAAGCTGTCCGAAGTCCCTGAAGCGCTGTTTGACAAGGTTATTGATGTCAATCTTAAAGGCCCTTTCCGAGCCATGGCCTATGCAGGTGAACGTATGGCGGAGTCAGGCGGCGGCAGCATTATCAACATCAGCAGTACAGCCTCGCTGCATCCATCACCGGATGCAGCGGCATATGGCGCCGCTAAAGCTGGGCTCAACTCGTTGACTCAGTCTTTCGCTCATGCCCTGGGTCCGACGGTGAGAGTAAACTGCATTGTCGCTGGTCCCTTTTTAACAGACATCTCGAGAGCCTGGGATCTCGAGGCGTTTGAAGCCAGCCAGGAAGGCAATCGAGCGATCCCTCGCGGCGGCGATCCTGCAGAAATAGTCGGGGCTGCACTCTACTTCGCCAGTCCAACCAGTTCATTTACCACG
>CAXPUI010000514.1:0-3994 GCA_964220205.1 Candidatus Allofontibacter communis
ATCTGCGTGACTTATCCTAGTTTCATCTTGTCAATGCCAACGACCTTGTCGTACAGCCAGTACAGGATCAATACTGCTATCAGCAGTATGCTGCCCATGGCAGCCGCAAGACCCCAGTTCAGTGAGGATTTCATGTGGAACGCAATCTGATTGCTGATCATCTGACCTTTACTTCCACCCACCAGGGCCGGGGTGATGTAGTACCCGACCGAGAGCACGAATACCAGCAGGCCTCCAGCGCCGATTCCCGGAATAGACCGCGGCCAGAAAATACGCCAGAAGGTGATGAAGGGATTCGCTCCCAATGACTGTGAGGCGCGAAGTTCGTACAACGGAATGGTCTTCATCACGCTATACATTGGCAAAACCATAAAGGGCAGGAGAATCTGGGTCATTGCGATCAAGGTGCCCTGAAGGTTGAAAATCATTTGAATACGGCCCTGTTCACTGATGATGCCGAGCCACACCATGATGTCGTTAAGTACCCCCTGCGTCTGCAATAGCACAATCCACGAAGTGGTTCTGACAAGCAATGACGTCCAGAACGGCAGCAGCACCATGATGATCAGGAGGTTTCCGATTCGCGGCGGCTGCGTTGAGATCAGATAGGCAATCGGGTAACCGATGAGCAAAGTCAGCAGGGTGACCAGTAAACTGATCCAGAGTGTCCGTAGAAAGAGGGTGACGTAGATCTGCTTCTCTTCAGGCTTTTCGACGATGTTTCCATCGTTATCAAAATCGCGGTCTACCGCGTTAAGAAAGTACCGCGTTGTGTAGCGGTCGCTCACTTTTTTGAGGACACCCCAGGTATTGATATCTCCCCACCGTTTATCGGCTTTGATCATGGCCTCGCGATAAGGAGGGGACTTGATCTTCTTGAACTTGCGTTTGGTTTTAAGAATCAGGCTTCGCCCGCCAGAGAGGCTGTAATTCAGGTGAGTTGCAATCCTGCCGAGCGTGCCCGCTTCTTTTGCTGCCGTGAGGTCGATAAACGCAACTTCAAATACCTCTTCAGAGGGTAGCTCAGCCCCATCCCACTCATTGAGCGCCTGAACCAGATTAGGGGCAAGTTCTGTCATTCTCGGGTTGTCAACACTACGGAAAAGCATGCTGGCAATCGGAATCGCAAAAGTGACGATCACGAAAATCAGCAGCGGCAGAACCATTCCGAAGGCGATATATTTTTTTCGCCGCTCTGCCTGCGCCAGGCGTTCCTTTAGCGGAACCCCATCGATCATGATTGGTTGAGCAGCTTTGGCCATCGGATTTGGTCTGAAGTATTAAAGGGATTTAGCTTGGTGTCGCGTACTTCGGTCAGTTCGGCGCGTCTAACGCCCGGCAGTCTTCCGAAAGCCAGCCGACAGAGACCGATTCTCCCTCGCGTAGGTGGCTGTGATTGGCTGCATTCGGCACCTTTACGATGAACTGATCGTTTCCACAAAGCTCGAGTCGCGCCCGGATATGGTCACCGAGATAAATCAGCTCTTTGACATCTCCCTGAACCTGATTGTCACAGCTGCCCGCTTCCGGGTTGATGGTGACACGCTCAGGACGCAGTGACAGGGTGGTTTGGCTGCCGACACCATCCACATTAACTGTGAGCGCTTTCAGGACCTCACCGGTTCCCAATTCCACAACACATCGGTCTGCCTGGCTCTCTCGGACGGTGCCGAGAAAAGTGTTGTTCTCCCCGATAAACTGAGCGACGAAAGCATTCTGCGGCTGCTCATAAAGCACATCAGGCGGTGCGACCTGCTGCACCACCCCATCATCGAACACACACACGCGGTTAGACATGGTGAGCGCCTCTGACTGATCATGTGTCACGTAGACCACTGTGACCCCGAGATTCTCATGAATATGCTTGATCTCATACTGCATCTGCTCGCGCAATTGCTTGTCCAGCGCTCCAAGAGGTTCGTCCATCAGCACCAGCTTTGGTTCGAAAACCAGGGCGCGGGCAACGGCAACGCGCTGTTGCTGACCACCGGATAACTGTCCCGGGCGACGTCCAGCGAATCCGCTCAACTGCACCATGCCCAGTGCTTTCTCCACCCGATCTGTGATCTCGTTTTTCGGAACTTTTCGGACTTCGAGCGGATATGCCAGATTCTCTCGCACAGTCATATGCGGGAACAGCGCATAGTTTTGGAATACGATGCCGATATCACGCTTCCACGGGGGGACATTGTTGATACCCGTGCCATCCAGCATGATCTCCCCGCTGGTCGCGGTTTCAAATCCTGCGAGCATCATCAGGCAAGTGGTTTTCCCCGAGCCAGAAGGGCCCAACATCGTCATGAACTCGCCGCGTTCAACGCCAAGATTGAGATCTTTGACAACTAGGTTTTCGCCGTCGTAACTCTTCTGGACCTCTTGGAAGCTGACGTAGGCGTCTGATATTGATGTGCTCATGTTTTATTCAACGTATTGTTATCGAACGTTCGGGGTGCTGCCTTATTATCCGATTTTCGATGGATCGATCGCCGAAAACCTGTTGCCCCATAAATTCAGCGCTTGTTTCTCCAATATCTGGAGGAGATTTTCAAGCCCTGTTGGCACTTTGCGGTGCCAGATAGCGCTCAGTCCGTCGTCGGAGCAGCTCTACGCTGATCAGAATCAGCACAGAAAGTGTCACCATGATGGTTGCGACGGCGAGGATCGTCAGCGTGATCTCTTGACGAATTCCCGACCAGATCAGCCTCGGCAGGGTAATTTGTTCCTCACTCGCCAAGAAGATAACGACGACAATTTCGTCAAGCGATGTAACGAACGCGAACAGCGCGCCAGTCATGATTCCAGGAAAAGTCAGAGGCAACACCACCCGGGCAAACGTCTTGATGGGTCGCGCCCCCAGACTGTACGACGCGCGCAGATACTGGGTATCGAATCCGGTTAGGGTTGCCGTGACGGCAATAATGACAAATGGTGTGCCCAGAACCGCATGCGCCAGGATGATCCCAAGATCCGTATAAGCCAGATGATATTTGGAGTAGTACGCGAATATTCCTGCGGCGGTGATGATGATGGGGACGATCATGGGTGAGATCAAAAATGCCATGATGATTCGTCGGTAGGGCATTTCAGGCCGGCTGAGACCGATAGCCGCTACTGTTCCCAGCGCCGTAGCAATCAGCGTTGCGCAGATACCGATGTATAAACTGGTCCAAGCCGCCGAGGCCCACTCAGAGCCATGAGAGCCCGGCCGATTTGGAGTGTGCAGTATCTCTCGATACCATTTCAGTGAAAACGCCTCGGGGTCCAGTCTCAGCATTCCCTCGCTAAAGGTGAAGTAGGAGTCTGCGTTAAAGGAGAGCGGGATGATGACCAGCAGCGGCCCGATCAGCAGCAGAAAGATCAGCGAGCACAGCGAGAGAAAGACCCAGTGCCAAAGGCGGCCGAGCCAGCCACGGTAGTTGGACTGGTACATTGCGCTACGTAGTGTGGGCTATTAATTGAGTGCGTATAAGCCGATCGAGGTTTAGACGTCAGGTACGGTCCGGCAGGCGTTGCGGACCGGCCTATATGTCATTATAGGAGCATCTCAATCTGGCGTCAGCGATGGGCAGTCCGCGTCCCCGACGCCAGAAACAGGCTCAAAGGGATCGATCACAGGGGGCGATCATGTTGAAAACTGGGCGGGCAGTGATGCTCCTAAAGACCGATGCGCGGGACAAGCAATGGATTGATGCCTTCTCTCAGGTCATGCCGGAGCTTGAAGTCCGTCTTTGGCCGGATATAGGAGATCCCGGCGAGATCAACTGCGCTTTGCTTTGGGGTCCGCCGCCAGAATTGTTCGACGCACTGGATAACCTTGAAGTGATTTTCTCAATCGGCGCGGGAGTCGATTCACTCCTGACCTGTCGGACTCTGCCGGCCCACCTGCCGATCGTGAGAATGGTGGAGCCGGAATTGACGGCCGGTATGGTGGAGTTCTGCCTGTTTCATGTCCTTCGGTTTCATCGGCTTATGCCCCAATTTGAAACCAATCGTA
>CAXPUI010000515.1:0-7091 GCA_964220205.1 Candidatus Allofontibacter communis
TTGACGTGTCGAAGTCCTCGACAACCAAGGCCCGGAGCAACTGAGTGGCGAGAATGTCGAGAGGCATGACTTCTTCATAGGTACCCAAAGGAATGATGGAACGCTCGCTGCCGCCGGTTGAAGTTGTGAGGTCAAACTTCCTGCGTCCCAGAAAGCCGAGATAAAGACGCGTCAAAGAAAACTTGTCGACTCCAGGCATAATAAACTCAAGCAGTTCACGCTCAGTGCCTTCCGCGAGAGCTGACACCTGGTGATGAAATCGACCAAGAAAGGCGGTGCCATCGCTGGCAGTCCGGCCATCAAGAACCGAACCGCTGATAATCCGATTAGACGCGCCGTTCAGACCGCCCTCGCTGATCTCGTCAATACTGGCGCCTAGACGTGTCCGGACGACCCGGGGATTAGCGACGGTCGGACCTGCAAACGAAATCATGCGGTCAAGAAACAGTTCACCCGTCAGGAACAGGTGCCCTATGGCGATCACATCCTGATAACCGACGTGCCAGACACTCCGATTCAAGTGAACGGGATGCAGGAAGTGGATATGGGTACCGGCATTCCCTGCTGGATGAGGTCCAGCAAAACTCTCCTGCTTAACTTTTTCATTGTTCACGGCAGGAAGGTCAGCCTCAGCCATGCTGCAGACGTAGACTGTTCCGCTCGTCAGCGTCGACAGCACATCAATCCCCGCGAGATACTCATCCGCATGCTCATTGATCCAGAGGCCTGGCTCCGGAGCCAGGGGTTTAGTATCTGAAGCGGTAACAAAGATCGCGTCCGGTACATCCTGCGGACCGGGTACTTTACTGAAGGGTCTGGTACGGATGGCTGTCCACTGACCACTGGCGATAAGGTTCTCAACGACCTGGTCTCTTTCCAGGCCTGATAACTCAACAGCCGGATAGCTGGCAAATGTCAGTCCGGCTGTATCATCGAGTTCAATAACCAATGATTCAAAGACACGCTTGGCGCCTCGGTTTATTGCGACGACCGTACCGCTGCCCGGCGCCGTATATCGGACCCCATCGGTCTTTTTATCCGTAAAGACCAGTTGCCCTGCCTGCACCCGATCCCCCTCACCAACCTCCATGGTCGGCTTTAACCCCGGATAGTCATACCCCACCAGCGCTACACGCCGGATTTCCGGCCCTGCAGCAAGTTCTTGGATAGGAGCACCCGTGATCGGGAGATCAAGTCCACGTTTTGTCTTAATCATACTTTTTTGGCAAT
Source organism: Candidatus Allofontibacter communis (assembly GCA_964220205.1). GTDB lineage: Bacteria > Pseudomonadota > Gammaproteobacteria > Pseudomonadales > Azotimanducaceae > UBA9659. The sequence goes on from CAXPUI010000515.1 coordinate 1,231, forward strand.
GCCTAAATCTCTACTACTCTTAGAAGCCAGGAATCAGTAAGGATTTGCAGACGATGGCGAATCCGGCACTAAAAAAACGGCGCTAATTATATGCACTCGGACCTCTTATAGCCAGAGGATCTGGTCTATTGTGCTAACTTCAGTGCTGCCACTTCTTTAGACAAAGGTTCTCCGGTCAGCGGCTGCGCCGGAATAACCGGGTACTTGATTCCAGCCATCTTTTGGCCAACCCGGACGACCTGGCAGGAATAACCGAACTCATTGTCATACCAGACGTAAAGGATCACCTGGTTCCCCTGAACAATCGTTGCATGCGAATCAATGATCCCTGCATGCCGATTGCCGATGAAGTCCGTTGAAACCACTTCTTTGGACACAGTGAAATCGATCTGCCGGGTCATCGCGCTGTTCAACGACACGTCCCTGAGGTAGTCGTTGACCTCTTCTACGGTAGTTTCGTCTTCCAGGGTCAGATTCAGAATCGCCATGGATACATTCGGCACCGGCACCCTGATCGAGTTGCCAGTCAACTTCCCATCCAGTTCGGGGAGCAGCTTGCCAATCGATTTGGTCGCATTGGTTTCGGTCAGCACCATATTGAGTGGTGCCGAACGACCCCGGCGCTCCTTGCTATGGGTATTATCGTGCAGGTTCTGGTCGTCAGTGTAAGCATGGACCGTCTCCATGTGACCTCGGACAATACCAAAGTGGTCATTCATACACTTGAGCACTGGCACGATCGCGTTTGTCGTACAGGATGCTGCGGCAACGATATTATCTTCCGGCGTGAGCAGGTCAGAATTGGCCCCTGAGACGATATTCAGCACATCGCCCTTGCCGGAGGTTGTCAAAAGCACCTTGTCCGCACCTTTGGCCTGGAGATGCAGCTCAAGTCCCTGACGATCCCGCCAGGCGCCTGTCGAATCAATGATCAGGGCATTGTCAATACCGTACTCTGTGTAATCGATAGCCGATGGATCGGTGGCATATATGAATCGAATTGCATTCCCATTACAGATCAGGACATGGTTTTCCTCATCAACCCGGATGGTACCGTTGAACGACCCATGCACAGAATCCCGTCGCAACAGGCTGGCCCGCTTGTAGAGGTCGTCGATCGGATTCTTTGGGGGGCGCAGCACCACAGCGCGCTGCACCAGGTTCTGTCCACCTGCCGCCTTTTCTACCAGCAGTCTGGTCAGCAGCCTGCCTATTCGACCGAAACCGTAAATGACCACGTCCCTGGGTTCATGTGTGACAGTATCATGTCGGCCAAGTATCTGTGTGCATTCTCGCTCGATGTAGGCCGGAAGCGACAAGCCTTCATGATCCGCCATGAAGTTCGACGTCAGCTTGCCGATATCGATGTGAGCAGGCCCCAGGTCAAGCCGGCAAAGAATTTCCAAGACCGGGTGAGTCTCAAATTCTGACATCTCGTTCTTTTCAATTTGACGGACAAACCGATGGGCTTTCATCAAATCGATAACCGATTGGTTATAGAGAGGTACACCGTGTATGTAGATCACTACATTGCGCCGATATAGGCCGCCGATCATGGGGATCATTGCTTCTGCGAGCGCTTCTCGCTCTTTAAAATCCGCAAATACGCCGTCTAAACCAGGTTTAGCCACTAGCGATTCTCCTGTCTAAATGTTGCCTGCTGAATGCTGCTTGGTAAATGCCGAAAAGGCTGGATTTCTTGCCCGCGAATTATGGTTCTTCAGACGCCCAGATTCAACTAATTCCCGATGAAGAAACCAAATTCGTGAGCTCTCTGCACCGATCCCTGTACCTGAGCTAACTGCGCCAGGAGGAAATTGTTTCAACAGATGACACATGGCTTCCCATCACGACATGGGAGCGCTAATCTTGCCACCCGTTCGCAGCAGCAATCTGTCCCAATGTCACCAACAGTTCTTCCCAGTCAACCCGGCGAGCGACAGCGCTGGTCCAACCTGCCTGGTGCCGGAGCCACTCATGCAATAGCAAAAGCTGTGCGGGATCAGGCGGGTTTCAATCTTGTGATTGCCGCGGACAACTTAGGGGCCGAGCAGTTGGCCAACGAACTGAGATTTTTTCTGTCCGGAGAACTGCCGATCATGCACCTGCCGGATTGGGAAACCCTCATCTATGACAGCTTCTCACCCCATCAGGATATTATTTCGGAACGTCTGGAAGTATTGAACCAACTGGCAATGGCTGACCGCGGTATTCTCGTCATACCTGCGACCACCTTGCTCCAGCGGATGGCCCCACCTTCTTTCATCCTCGGTAACAGCCTCGTCCTTGAAAAGGCGCAGAAATTCGATATCAACCAGATGCGCAGAAAGCTCCAGGGCGCTGCTTATCGAAGCGTCGCGACAGTATTTGAGCACGGCGAGTATGCTGTCAGGGGTGCGATTATGGACATTTTCCCCATGGGATCGCGCATGCCCTTCAGGATTGACCTCTTCGATGACGAAATTGACTCGCTGAGAGTTTTCGATCCTGAAACTCAACGCTCGATTCAGCAGGTTGACGAAATCTCGCTGTTACCGGCGAGGGAATTCCCTCTCGATGATGATGCCATCAGGCATTTCCAGAACGATTGGTACATCCGCTTCCAAAGTGAGGCCAGGGATTGTCCGATTTACCGCGACGTCTCATCCGGCATCGCACCTGCTGGCATCGAGTATTACCTGACCCTGTTTTTCCCCGAGATGGCGACCCTTTTTGATTACCTGCCTGATGATACGCGCATTTTTTGTGATGACATCGAGGCACCGATTGACGAATACTGGACCGAGGCAGAAACGCGCTACGAGAGTCTGCGTTACGACATTCAGCGACCGATCCTGCCCCCGTCTGACATCATCCTCAGGAAAGACACTCTCTTCGGTCATCTGAAGAACTATGCTCGGGTCGACTTCAGGGTATCAGAAGAAACAGGCACCCATCGGCATTTCAACTATGCCGAGCTACCCGAACTGGCCGTCAATGAACGCGCGCAGCAACCACTGGCAGCGCTTGTAACATTTGTCGAACACCAGAAGCACCGAGTCCTGATCGTCGCAGAGTCCAACGGCCGGCGGGAAGTTGTTGATGAGTTACTGACTCGACATGGATTGCATGCGACTCACGTTGACGGCTGGCAGGCCTATGTTTCCGGCGACGACTACCTGACTATTTCTGTCGCTCCGCTCGAGCGTGGCCTGGTCGTTGGTGACCTCACAATGATCACTGAGCAGCAGTTATTCGGTGAACGTGTCCTGCAGAAGCGCCGCCGCGACCGGGAACGTGAAAATTTCGCAGAACTCGCTATCAAGAGCCTGACAGAACTTAATGTGGGCGCACCGGTGGTCCACATAGATCATGGTGTCGGTCGCTACAGGGGCCTGCAGATGCTTACCATTGACGGCCAGGAAACAGAGTTTCTGACCCTCGTTTACCGGGATGATGCGACCCTGTATGTCCCTGTCTCCTCGTTGGACCTGATATCCCGTTACACAGGCTCGGAGGAAGAACTGGCACCACTGCACAGGCTGGGCGGGGAAACCTGGCAGAAGGCCAAACGGAAAGCGGCTGAACAGATACATGATGTGGCAGCAGAACTGCTGAATATTTACGCAAGGCGGGAAGCAAAACCCGGATTTTCCTATCCGATCCCCGACGCAAGCTACGCCCAGTTTGCCAGGGCCTTTCCTTTTGAAGAAACACCAGACCAGGAGTCCGCCATCCTGAATGTCATCAGTGACATGACCGCCGCCAGAGCCATGGACCGGCTGATCTGCGGCGATGTCGGATTCGGAAAAACAGAGGTCGCCATGCGGGCCGCTTTCCTGGCCGTCCAGTCAGGCAAGCAGGTCGCGGTGCTGGTACCGACAACCCTGCTGGCCCAGCAGCACACAGAAACTTTTCGGGACCGGTTCGCCGACTGGCCAGTCAATATCAATGTCATCTCTCGTTTCAAAACGAAAAAAGAACAGACAGAAGTCATCGACCTGATGAGAAATGGTCGGCTCGATATTATTATCGGCACCCACGCCCTTTTGCAGGACGACCTGGAATTCAAAAACCTGGGCCTGCTGATTATCGACGAAGAGCACCGCTTCGGGGTTCGTCAGAAAGAGAAACTGAAATCGCTGCGGGCAGAAGTCGATATACTTACACTGACCGCGACGCCCATCCCACGCACCCTCAACATGGCCATGTCCGGCATGAGAGACCTGTCCATTATCGCGACACCACCCGCAAAGCGTCTCTCAATCAAAACGTTTGTCCGACAGCATAGCGAGGGCCTGATCCGCGAAGCTATACAGCGGGGACTGATGCGGGGTGGGCAGGTCTATTATCTGCATAACGAGGTCAGCAGCATCGAAAAAACCGCGGACCAGGTACAGACTCTGGTACCCCAGGCGATCGTCGCTATTGGTCATGGCCAGATGCGCGAACGCGAGTTGGAACAGGTCATGAGCGACTTCTATCACAAGCGCGCCAACGTGCTGGTATGCACCACGATCATCGAGACTGGCATTGATATACCCAATGCCAACACGATAATCATGGATCGCGCTGACAAATTCGGCCTCGCCCAAATCCATCAGCTCCGGGGGCGTGTCGGACGTTCTCATCACCAGGCCTATGCCTATCTCCTGACCCCCCACCCTAAGGCCATGACCAATGACGCGGTTAAACGTCTGGAGGCCATTGCCAACGCCGAGGACCTGGGCGCCGGGTTCGTACTGGCAACCCATGATCTCGAAATCAGGGGCGCAGGAGAACTCCTCGGGGATGAACAGACCGGCAATATGCAGACCATTGGCTATTCGCTCTACATGAAGATGCTGGACCGGGCGGTCAAAGCCATTCAGGACGGCAAGACCCCCAATCTGGATCGACCACTGGAGGAAGGTACTGAAGTCAATCTGCACCTGCCAGCCCTGATTCCTGATAGCTACCTGCCGGACGTGCACATGCGTCTCGTGCTTTACAAGCGCATCGCCAACGCTGGTAGCGATGACCAGTTGCGTGAACTACAAGTAGAAATGATCGACCGCTTCGGCCTGTTACCCGACGCAGTGAAAACACTGTTCCGCATTAGCCAGCTCAAACTGCAGGCCGCCAACCTCGGCATCAAGAAACTCACCGCCAATGAGACAGGCGGCAAAATCGAATTTGACCAGGAAACTCCCGTCGACCCGGGCGTTATCGTCCGGCTGGTTCAATCAGAACCCCATCGTTACAGGCCAGGAACCGCCAATCAGCTCATAATCGATGAAAAAATGGAGAAACCCGAAGCCCGCTTCAGTAAAATCGAGCGTCTGCTTGAGCGATTGACAAACAAACAGGTTTCATTTGACAGTTAACAACCGAACAAGGATCTACCTGGCGACCATTCTTCTCGCCCTGGCCCCATCCCTCCAGGCCGAGTCGCTGGAAGGCTGGTATCAGATAGACGTTATCCTTTTCAAACCAGTCGAGACGAGTCTGGACGCTGAGAACTGGCCTGAATTCAAACCAAGTTACCCCAATGATGTCATCGCGGTCAGTGATCCGCGCGTCTTCAAGCTCTCTCAGTTGGAGCAGGTTAACCCGATCGCCGAACCGGCGACCGTCGATGTCCTCGAACCAACCCTGGGTAGAGACGAATTCCTCTTTGAGGGCAGCGGCAACAGTCAACGGAACCGCCAAATGCTGGATGCCATGGCCGCGCAGAACCAACGGGGCGAAGAAATTCGTACCGAAGCAGAGCCCGAAACGACCAAGGCATTACAAACAGCTCAGGCCGAAGGCTCAATCGAACAGACAACACCACCGCAAGCTACCCAGTTACCCCTGCAGGACCCTGACGGTGCCGGGAAGCTGGCCTACATGAGGACCCC
>CAXPUI010000516.1:0-2860 GCA_964220205.1 Candidatus Allofontibacter communis
CCGGTGCCGCCTGAAGCGCTTGCCAACGATCAATGTACTTAATGGCGAGCTCGTATTTCTCTTCGGAATAATAGAGCTGGAACAGTGCACGTAATGAAGAAATCTCCAGCGCCTCCGTGATAGTGCCCTGCTCGAGAATCTGCTCGTATGAGCGGATGGTATTAGGGATATCTTCCAGCGTGTAATAAGCGAAAGCCAGGGTGTTCCAGATCTGGGCGAGCTCATAGGAATTCAGACCCCGGGACTCACGCAGCTTATGCAGCATGGCGACGGCGTCCTGAGGCGTGCCTGTTGGCTCGGGAGGTGGCTCACCCTCTTCTCTCGGCGCTGAGTCGGGATCAATCATAATCTGGGCTTCAGCGAGCTTTTTGTAAGTACGCTCGCGCATGGCCGGGACTTTACGCGTTTTCTTCTTTTCCTGAGCGGTTACGGTTTCTCCAAGAGAGACAGGAATGTCCAATTGGCCGATCAGTAATGGCAGTGACCAAAGCAGAGCCAGCAGAGTCAGTTTATTGAGCATTTTCATTGAGCGCACCGTTAGTCATCGACCAGTTCGAAGGTAATCTTGTTCTGGACTCCCGCAGTTGCCACTGGGTTTCCATCGATAACCTTTGGTTTATATTTGAACTTCACTGCAGCCTTGAGAGCGGCACTGTTAAACACACTGTTTGGGTTATCAAAGCATTCACCAGAATTTCTCGCGTTCTTGATCCAGCCGCAGTTCTCGACCACAACCGGATTGACGACGGTACCCTGGTCAGTCACTGTAAACTCGACAATAACCCAACCTGTCATGCCCCGGCTGAGCGCGCGGCGTGGATACTGAGGCTGAACCTTAACGATCGGCAGGTACTCCCCATCACTGATACCAAATCCACCGCTACCAACCTGAATATCGACAGACGCATCAAGCCCTTGCATGGAAAAGCCCGTCTGATCGACGTTAACGTTGAAATTTTGAGGAGGCACGTCAGGTGGCGGTTCATCCGGGGGAGGTGGCTTCTTCGGCTTGCGTTTCTTGGTTTGCAGATCAGGATCCTGTTTGACCCTTACAAAATCAACCAGATTGCCGATCTTGTCATCGGTTAAAGCGCTATCCGCTCCCTGAATCAGGGCCTGCATCAGATAAAACAATGCAAGTGTAACTATGACACCAGCAACGACAGAGAGACTGACTCTAATTACCATATTACCCCTCTAACTTTCCTCTCCAGCGATTGCCACTTGGTTAATACCAATCGACCTCGCAGCATCCATAATGGCAAGGACCTTTTCTACCTTGGAATCGCCATCCGCCTGAATTACCAGGCCCCCTTTCGGGTTCTCGGCGTGCAACCGCTCCATCGTCGGGCGCACATTACGTATATCGACTTTTTTCTTATCGATCCAGACAGCACTGTCCGGAGCAACCCCAACAAGCAACGACACTGTTTTCTTTAGTTGAGCTGTTTGCGTATCAGGTCGATTGACTTCCACCCCAGTCTCTTTAATGAACGTTGCCGTAACAATAAAGAAAATCAACATGATGAACACAACGTCCAGCATAGGGGTTAAATCAGCAACCTTTTCTTCGGTTTGTTTTGAGGGTCTTCGCATACTCTACTCGAATTTGCTCTTTAGTGATCCATGGTTAACGTGTCTTCCATGTAACTCTCTTCCGTTTCAACCTTCGAAGTCAGAAAAGTGTTAGCCAGGACACCCGATAGGGTCGCAACCATCCCGGACATTGTCGGTATGGTTGCGGCCGAGACACCTGCCGCCATGGACCGGGCATTACCGCCCGAATAGGTCATTGCCTCGAATACCTGAACCATTCCGGTAACGGTGCCCAGCAGGCCCAGCAACGGTAACAGTGAAATGAGAGTTTTAATAAACCCCATATTCGCTTTCAAGCGCAGGTTGACCTCGGAGATCAATCTCAACCGGATCATATGGGCATTCCATGATGTACGTTCTTGTCGCCCTTCCCAGTAACTCAGGGCTTGCCCTACATCTTGCTTGTGTTCCGTATTGATAAACCAGAGCCGCTCGAAAATGAGCGCCCACATGCAAAAGGTAGCTGCGGCGATGAGATACAACACATCACCGCCTGCTTCCAGAAACGTCCTGATGGCTACAATAATTGCGTCCATTCGGTTACTTGCCCGTCGATTCCGCGTGTTCGGCAACTAAGCCGGCACTCTGTTCGGTCAGCACGTGCAAGATACCCTTAGCTCGGGAATCCACAATGGAATGCAACAGTACTGTCGGGATAGCAACCGTCAAGCCGAGCACCGTGGTGATCAACGCCTGGGATATACCACCAGCCATGGTTTTCGGATCACCAGTACCAAACAGCGTAATCGCCTGGAAGGTCACAATCATACCGATAACCGTACCCAGCAGACCGAGCAGCGGCGCCACCATGGAAATAATCTTGATAAAGGCAATCCTCGCATTGATCGCCGGTTGCTCTTTCAGGATCGCTTCATCGAGTTTCAACTGCAATGTCTCGGCATCGATGTCCTTGTTAGCTTGATACACCTGCAGAACACGACCGAGGGGGTTGCCCTCATCGGCTTCGCCGGGATTAGCGGATTGGCGACTCACCTTGCTGCCCACGAGATTCAAGGTAATGAAACGCTCGAGAGACAGTAACAGGGCAATGATACCGAGCGTAATAATGACATAACCTGGTGTACCACCCTGCTGAATTCGCTCTTCAATTGTCGGTACCTGAACCTGCAGAGCCAGCAATTGTCCTCTCGTAGGATCGAGACCGAAAGGCACGAACCCACTTGTGGCTGCTGACAGATCAGATGCAGAGGAGACAAAACGGGCAGCGGGCTGACGGGCCAGCTCGTTGATTGTACCGGTTTGC
>CAXPUI010000517.1:0-4413 GCA_964220205.1 Candidatus Allofontibacter communis
CGAGCATCGCCCATTCTGCGTGATGCAGCAGCTGGCCGGTTTTACTCGCGCTCCCGAATGAATAGCGGTGCGATCCGCGATTACCCCTGCGTTGTTTATCGAGCGCCAGGATGTTCCTGATTTCACGTTCACACCCTGCGTTCAACCAGTCGACTTGATCTGCCGTCAATGCATCCCGCACCGCAACAAATCCATCACGATGAAAAATAGCGACAGCCCGCTCGATCTCGTCGGGAGATACAATCTCCAGTTCCCTGATCCCATTACTGGCTTCAAGATAATCTCTTAGCTCACAAATCTCGGGGTCGTCGTAATTGTTGCCGACCCACCCAAGGTTTTCGTAGGCAAGTTCAGCGATATGCTCATCATTTTCCAGAGCCGCTTCGGACATAGTCGTTCTTCGCTGGCATTCAACTCTTGTATACACAATGACCTGAAGAATCTCAAATGCCAATGCTTCCAGTGAGCAGGCGGATCCCTCTTCACCCGTCATTCCACTTATCAGTAGGTCTTGTTTTCGCTATCCTGCTCCCATTCAGTGGTTCCGAAACATGTATCCAGGCGTCTATAACCCAAGCAAACCCGCTTACATCATGGCCTCAACCGATGAGCGTGTGACTTTTGGTGAACTGGAGGCAGCCTCAAACCAGGTTGCCCATCTCTTTCGTAACCTGGGATTAAGCCGTGGTGATACCATCGCCCTCTGCCTGGAAAATCACCCATGGTTCTTCAAGATCTGCTGGGGCGCCTATAGAGCTGGAATCTATTTCACGGCTATCAGCTACCGCCTGCAACCTGATGAAGTTGAGTATATTGTTAACGACTGTGGTGCCAGTGTGCTGATCACCTCTGCCCTGCTCAGCGACACCTTTACCCGGCTGGCGGGCAGACTCAAGAACAACCCGCGCTGTTACATGCTGGATGGCGAAGTCGAAGGTGCGACCTCCTTCGAAGCAATTGTCGCTACCCAGCCGACCCAGCCCATCACAGATGAATGTTACGGTGAGCGCCTGCTCTACTCTTCAGGTACGACAGGTATGCCAAAGGGAGTCAAGAAGCCCCTGCCTGACCAGCAATGGGGCGAAGTAGAACCACAGTACCTGTCCCGCCGCGACAGATACGGGTTTAACGAACAGACCGTGTACCTGTCGCCAGCCCCGCTTTACCACGCCGCACCCCTGGGGTTCACCATGAATATTCAGCGCTTCGGTGGCTGCTGCGTGATCATGGAACAATACGAGTCCAACGATGCCCTTGCACTGATTGAAAAACATCGGGTCACCCACAGCCAGTGGGTGCCGACCATGTTTGTCCGCATGCTCAAGCTGTCGAGGGAGCAACGCAATAAGTACGATCTCAGCAGCCACAAGGTCGCTGTTCATGCAGCGGCGCCGTGTCCCATCTCGGTGAAGGAAGCAATGATTGAGTGGTGGGGTCCGATTCTCCATGAATATTACGCCGGCACCGAGGCAAATGGGTCAACATGGATAACGTCCGAGGAATGGCTGTCCCATAAAGGCTCAGTGGGTCGACCAGCCGGCAGCGTCAGGTTACACATTCTCGACGACAATTTTGATGAAGTCGAGACGGGTGAAACCGGTGGCGTTTATTTTGAGGGAGGCGGCACCTTCGAGTACCTCGGCGACCAGGACAAGACCGCAGACAGCCGATCACCCCAGGGATTCTCAACGCTCGGGGACATCGGCTATGTCGATAACGAGGGTTATCTTTACCTGACTGATCGCCGATCGTTTATGATCATCTCCGGGGGCGTGAATATCTACCCGCAGGAAGCAGAGAATGCCCTGATCAGCCACCCCGCTGTCATGGACGTCGCGGTTTTCGGTATACCTAATACTGACTTTGGCGAGGAAGTTAAGGCCGTTGTACAGCCCATGGATATGAATGACGCAGGCCCTGCGCTGGAATCAGAGCTGATCACCTACGCGAGAAGCAAGATTTCCCACATCAAGTGTCCGAGGTCAATAGACTTTATGACTGAACTCCCCAGGCACCCTACTGGTAAACTCTATAAAAGACTGCTCAAGGACAAGTACTGGCATGATCAATAATCTCTTTGACCTGACGGGGCGTGTTGCCCTCATTACCGGCGGTAACGGAGGCATTGGCCTGGGCATGGCTGAGGGCCTGGCATCTCAAGGTTGCGAAGTCTCCATCTGGGGGACGAACGACGACAAAAATGCTGCGGCCCTGGAAACCCTAGAAGCTTACGGACCTCGAGTATCGGTACAGAAATGCAATGTAGCCGACCAGACCGAGGTCAATGAGTGCTTCGCAGAAACCCTGAAGATTCATGGACGCGTCGATGGATGCTTTGCCAATGCCGGCGTTGGGGCTCGGGGTGCGGATTTCGACAAAATGGAAGAAGCGGAATGGCATCGCATCATGGATGTGAACCTGCATGGCGTCTTCTACACCTTCAAATGCGCTGCAGGACACATGCGAGAACGGTCTGAAAACGGCGACCCCTTTGGACGACTTGTTGCCACGGCAAGTCTTGCTGTGGTGTCCGGTCAGGCCAAAGGGGAACACTATGCCGCCACTAAGGGCGCCCTGGTACCGATGATCAAGGCCCTGGCTGTGGAATACGCTCGCCATGGCATCACCGCACATACACTGTTGCCCGGCTGGGTCGAGACGGGTATGACCGAGCAGACATTTGCCTGGGAAAAGTTTGCCGGTAACGTTATGCCCCGAATTCCCATGCGCCGCTGGGGAATTCCTGAAGACTTCGCTGCTATCGCCTGCTACATCATGTGCGAAGCCAGCAACTGGCACACGGGTGACACTTTCCTGATTGATGGTGGATATGCAAACTTCTGATCAGGCATTTTCCAACGTCAGGATCCTGGACTTCAGCCAGGTACTTGCCGGTCCGTTTGCCGTAATGCAACTGGCTCTGCTTGGTGCGGACGTCATCAAAATTGAACAACCCGGTACCGGTGACTCTACTCGTGGGCTTATGAATCAAGGCCAGGATGAATCCATGTCGCCCTCTTTCATGGGCATGAATCTCAACAAGCGCAGCCTGACGCTGAACCTCAAGAAAAATGAAGCCGTCCAGATCATCACCAGGCTGATCACAGACATCGATGTCGTCGTCGAAAATTTCAAAGGAGGCACGATGGAACGCCTCGGGCTGGACTACGAGACATTGAGCACACTCAAACCCGACTTGATCTATTGCTCTGTGACGGGCTACGGGCAGACCGGTGACAAAGCGGCAGATGCGGCTTACGACGGCGCTATTCAGGCTTCCAGTGGGATGATGTCTCAAAATGGGCACCCGGAAACCGGCCCAACCCGGACTGGATACATGCCGGTAGACATGTCGACAGCGCTGAACACTGCCTTTGCGATCTCAGCCTCACTGTACCGCAAAGCCCGGACAGGCAAAGGGCAGCGTATCGATGTGGCGATGATGGACACAGCGATCGTTATGCAGGCAGCCCAATACAGCAACTGGCTCAATCAGGGCAGCCTCGTCGGCCTCCGGGGCAACAGCTCACCCACCCGACAACCCACGGCAGATGTCTTCCCGACAAACGATGGTTTTATCCAGGTTACCGCTCTGCGACAAACTCAGGCAGAAGCCCTGTTCCGCGAAATAGGCATCAGCGACTTGCTGGACCAGGCAGATTTCGAAACGCCAGAGGCACGCATGAACAACCCGGAGCTTACCGTTGAGGCCGTATCAAATGCGTTGCAGCAGGCAACAACCCGGGAGTGGATGCAGCGATTAGCGCCCCTGGGCATTCCGGTAGCGGAGGTTCGTGAACTTCCTGAGGTCGTTAAGGATTCGCAGTTCGAAGGTCGCAATGCCTTCGTCACCATGCCTTCGCCGATCGAGGCAGGCTCAACCATCACGGTGGCCAAAGCTGGCTACATGACCAACGAGGACGGACCCGAAGTGACCCGCGGACCTCCAAAGATTGGCGAACACACCGAGCAAATCCTGAGCGACGCCGGTTACACCCATGACGAAATCTCCAGGTTCCGGGAAGAAGGCGTTATCTGAAGAGAACACAGCCATATCCGTACGGAACAACATCCCAGCCAACACACCGATCGCAGACAAGCGATCACTATCAAGGCCAGAGCAAACCAGAAACAACCAGCATACCTCACTTTAGGACGACCCGGACTTCTCCCAATAACCTTCCCCAGAAACATCAGGCGCCTTTACGCCCAGGGCTTAAGGATGGAGAAGTCATCGTTGAGGAGGAAAAATCGAAAAAAAGCAGATGCTCAGACAGAATGCATCCCGCGTTCAGGCTGCCCGTGTCGCAATTCATCGAGGGCTGAACGAATAACCCGTACAGCCGAGCGGGCAAACATCACCAGGAGCAAAATCGCTACAAGCAAGTCCGGCCAGGGCGAATCCGACAACCA
>CAXPUI010000518.1:0-4713 GCA_964220205.1 Candidatus Allofontibacter communis
ACACTGATCCGATGACCCGCGTCCAGGGTGTAGATGAAACTACCGCTGTTCAGCCGGTCGATCACTCGACGCACCGATTCCTCCGCGTTGTCCTGCACATGCTGCATGTAAGCTCGCACTACCGGCAGACCAAAGTGCTCAATCATTCTGGCCAGTTCCCGGACGCCCTTCTCGTTCGCTGCTATCTGGGCCTTGATATCTGAGACGTTGTTATCCGGATTGCGTGCAGGATAGGGCGCATCAGCGAGCAGGCGCCGGAAGCCCTCCTCGTCAAACCCCTCCGGTCCAACTAGCCGGAAGTTTTCGATCAGCACCCCCTCTTCACCAACACTGACAGAGTCTGAGGGCATGGATCCGGGTGTAATCCCGCCAATATCAGCATGGTGGCCCCTCGAACCCACATAGAACAGGACGTCAACCCCAGCCTCATCAAAGACCGGGGTAATCACTGTGACATCCGGCAGGTGCGTCCCGCCGCTATAAGGGGAATTCAGCGCATACACATCCCCTGGGCGCATATCATTTTGATTATCTGCAATGACTTTCCGAACACTGTCACTCATGGAGCCCAGGTGTACCGGCATATGCGGAGCATTGGCAACCAGATTACCGACCCCATCGAAAATCGCACAGGAGAAGTCCAGGCGTTCCTTAACATTTACAGAGTAGGCAGTGTTAGCGAGCGTCGTACCCATTTGCTCCGCAATTGACATGAACAGGTTATTAAACACCTCCAGCATGACCGGATCTGCACTGGTACCAATTGCTACGCTTCTCGGCAGCGGAACGATCCGCCGCAACAACAGGTGATCATGACCAGAGACTTCAGCACACCAGCCTGGTTCTACCACCGTCGTCGCCACTGCGTCGGCTATTACTGCAGGGCCTTCTATAACCGCACCTCGATCCATGCGATCACGATCATAAAACGGAGTTTCATGCCAGGTGTTACCTGAGAATATACGGTAATGCCCCAAAGGCTCACTGTCAGCCGACGGGCCATCCGCTTGAGGCATTGCAGCGGCGACATCTGTTCCACTAACCGCTTCAACACTAATCGTCTCAATGACCAGTCGACGTTTCTCATCGACGAAACCAAACAACTGACGATGCGCTGAGAGGAAACGCTGCTCGAGTAACTGGACCGGACCCGCGGCCACCGGAATAGCGGTATCTGTACCTTCATAGCGAATGTGAACTTTTCTGGTCACGGTAATCGAGGACGCCGCAAGCCCCTGGGACTTGAGCTCGGCCATCGCATCCTGTTCCAGTTGCGAAAAGAAGGCTTCGAGTTCCTGCTCACTATCTCCTGTTAGAGACAGTTCCACCGTTGTCTCCCGCAAGGCCGAGATATCCGCAAGCCCCATCCCGTAGGCGGATAGGACACCAGCAAACTGATGGATGAAGACCGTCGTGATTCCCAGAGCATCCGCAACCAGGCAGGCATGCTGGCCACCGGCTCCACCGAAGCAGCAGAGCGCATACTCAGTCACGTCATAACCTCGCTGCACTGAAATTTCCTTGATGGCGTTCGCCATGTTTTCTACAGCAATAGTCAGAAATCCATCAGCGACCTGCTCGACGGACCGACCGTCATCCAGGGTCTCAGCCAGCTCGGCAAATCGTTTCCTTACAACCTCGACATCAAGAGCCTGATTGCCTTCCGGTCCGAAAACCCTGGGAAAATGTCCGGGCTGAATCTTGCCAAGCATGACATTGCAGTCAGTGACCGTCAGCGGACCGCCCCGCCGGTAGCACGCCGGACCTGGATTTGCGCCGGCACTTTCAGGACCGACCCGGAACCGGGCACCATCGAAACTCAATACGGAACCTCCCCCCGCAGCAACCGTATGAATATGCATCATGGGGGCACGAATTCTGACCCCCGACAACTCCTTTTCAAGAGTTCGTTCAAATTCTCCGCAGTAGTGCGAGACATCCGTCGAGGTACCACCCATATCGAATCCAATGAGTTGCTTCAGCCCTGCGATTTCCGCTGTCCGGGCCATACCGACGACGCCGCCTGCTGGTCCAGATAAAATGGCGTCCTTACCCTGGAAGTTATAGGCATCAGTCAGCCCGCCATTGCTCTGCATGAACATCAAGGGAGCATCATCTACTTCACCAGCGACCTGGTCGACGTAACGCCTCAGTACGGGCGACAGATAAGCATCCAGGACTGTCGTATCACCCCGACCCACAAGTTTCATGAGGGGACTGACTTCATGACTGACTGATACCTGCGAGAACCCTGTCTCCTCGGCAATTTGTTTCAGCAGGCTTTCGTGCTGCGTGTAACGGTAACCGTGCATCAGGAGTATCGCCACCGATCGGATACCATCATCATAGGCAGACTGCATACCACACCTGGCCTGCTGCTCATTGAGAGCAACCAGCACATTGCCTTCGGCATCAATCCGTTCCTCTACCTCGAGCACCGCCTCGTGCAGCAATCCTGGTAACACAATTTCCAGGTCGAACAATCGCGGGCGATTCTGGTAAGCAATGCGCAGGGCATCCGCAAAACCGCGGGTCGTGACCAGGAGCGTTCGGTCTCCTTTTCATTCCAGCCGGGCGGTGGTGGCGACTGTGGTACCCATCTTGATGGCAGCGACCTTCTCTGCAGACACCTGGCCATCCCCCAGCAGGCGTCGGATTCCCTCCAGCGCAGCGTCCTCGTATTGCTCAGGGTTGTCCGAAAGAAGTTTATGGGTGAGCAATTGACCATCCGGTCGTCGGGCAACGACGTCAGTGAAGGTCCCGCCGCGATCTATCCAGAACTGCCAGCGGTCTTCGTCACCCACAGTCGCCCGCCATCTTGTCGATCCAGTTTGAGATCAGTTCCACACCCTCAGCATGAACAAGCGTCCGACCCAATTCAGGCATCATCGCACCGGGGTCATTACTCTGCAGTCGAAACGTAAGTATCGATTCCTGACCATGACCGGGATTAATGCCGAACAGATGACCACCGGTACCCTGGCCAGCTGCAACAGGGGGTTTACAGACCCCCAGGTGAATCGCATCGGTCTCTTCAAGCGTCAGGTACATGGCAGACGTATCTGCGGGACCTGTACGACTGTGGCAGTGGCTACAGTTGATATCCAGGTAACTCCTCGCAGCTTTATCCAACGGTACCTCTGGCTCCTGCCAACGGGCACTGACGATATACTCAGCTCCCTCCAGACCAGAGATAGCATGCCGCTCAGAGAGGTAGGTCAGTTGATCCAGTCCCGGGGCCGCATAACTGTAGGACTTATCGAGGTGCTTTGCCTTCAACCCTATGGGCCGCATACCACCTGCTGCCACATTGGTCACATGACAACCCTGGCACTGGTTGAAATCAGGAACAATATAATTGAATTCACCCAGCCCCTTGACGGCAAGTGGAATCAATCCACCTGTGATTTCCAGCGTGGCCTCAGTCTGGCCCTGGTTCCAGATATAAGGCAAACCTCGCCAGCCAGATTCCGTGTGTACCAGCACTCTGGTCTCAAGCAACCGGACTTTATCGAGGTCCAGTGAGGTCCCAAAAGCAGGTTCAGAAGCAGGTTCAGATGCAGGTCCAGAAACAGGTTCATAACCTGTATGCACCAGTTGATCGCCCTCCCTGTTGTAGTAAAAGGTCTTGGTGACCACAGAGCCAACCGGCAGGTTCAGTTCACCATCAGCCGTTACCTCAATGCCCTGGCCTGGGGGTGTCCAGACCGAGCGGAATTTTTGCGCGTAATCCGAGAAGAGCGGCGTGTTAAGGTCATAGACCGTAGCCTCGCTATGCACGGTTAACTGCTGCGCGCGTACCTCGAGTTGGCCCCAGTCGGACAAGCGCTGCGGATACCCGCTGGAATGAAGAGCGGGCGTGGGCTTGCAACCTGCAAGCAAGACGCTCAACAGGACGATATGACAGGGTTTCATTATGCGCCGAAGTTATCCAGGACAACCGCAGCAAGCTTTTCATGCGTGCAGCGATGGCCGTCCATGTTCTCGGTCACATTAGTAAAGCCATTACCCATATCAATATTCAGCATCACCACATCCTCATCGGGAATACAGATCAACCGTTCCGACGGCAGACTGCCGTCAATCAGCAACTCCTCGTTGACAATGCCATCCCAGAGGACATCGGGAAAACGACCGCTCGCCCCGTATCGCGCCAACTTAAGAGTCTTGAGATCCAGGCCATCAGGGGACGAGCCGCCACCAGAAAACCTGTTACCGTAGATGTAGATGGTTTCCGGGAAAGGGTCAAAGTCAGGCTGAGCA
Organism: Candidatus Allofontibacter communis; assembly: GCA_964220205.1. Lineage (GTDB taxonomy): Bacteria > Pseudomonadota > Gammaproteobacteria > Pseudomonadales > Azotimanducaceae > UBA9659. The sequence continues at coordinate 4,264 of CAXPUI010000518.1, forward strand.
GACCGCTCGGTGTAATTGGTCGCGAAAAAGCTCGAAATGATGATATTCGCCGTATCATTGTCACGAATGTCATTGTCGAAGACCTCAACCAGATCATTAGAGTTGATCAGTATGCCTGAGCCCGCGGGCACGCCAGCTACAGCACCGCCTTCGGGTGCGAAATTGCCCGTGTTGTTGCTGTAAACCTCGTTGTTGTAGACCCGGGTGGCTATCCCGGGTTTCGGCAGATTAGGCATGTTAAAAACGAGAATGCCGCCAGTATTATTGGTTGCGACATTCTCGTAGACGTCCGCATACGACGTATTCTCAATCTCTATGCCGGCGACGTTGTATTCCGCCCGGGAGCGCCGGACGACCACCTGTTGTGACTGGCCCACATAAATGCCGGCATCTGACGCGGCGATAGCGACACTGTTTTCAATGAGGACATTCTCACATTGCACCGGGTAC
>CAXPUI010000519.1:0-2041 GCA_964220205.1 Candidatus Allofontibacter communis
ATTATGCAGGGAATGCCCTGGGACTGGAGCAGCTTTGGCGAGTATCTGGATTCTGTTGAACGTCAGATGCCGGCGCTGAATATAGCAGCACTGGTAGGGCATGCTGCCACCCGGTTCTACGTGATGGGTGAGCGGGCAGTGGATGAGGCGCCGACTGGTGGCGATATTGAGTCAATGGCCCGGCTGGCAGGAAGGTCTATCAGGGAAGGCGCGGTGGGATTTTCCATCAATAGACTAAAAGCCCATCGTCTGCCGGATGGCCGCGCTATTCCTGGGACCTTCGCACCTGAAGAAGAACTGGTAGCTATTGCTCGCGAGGTTGGCCAGGCTGGAGGTTTCCTGCAGAGTGTGATCGAGGCACATCCTCTTGATGAAGAAATGCGTATCATGCATGCGCAGTTGGCAGCAGCCGGTACGCATATGCTGTTCAGTGCGCCATGGTTGCCGGGTGTCGATGGATCGAGTGCTTATCAGCCGGCGATTGATGCCATGCGGGCCGAGGGCCTCGACGTGACGGGTACGACACAGCCGCGAGCAGCAGGGTTCCTGTCTGGACTGAGTACCAATATCCTCTATGGCATGCGTTTCAAGGGGGAGGCTTGGAGACTCCTTCGGAATACAAAAGCGGAACAGCGGCTGGCACTGGTCAGGGATGCAGAATTTCGGGAACGACTAGTGAATGAAGCCAAAGCCGTTCAATCCGCGGAACATGTAGGTCAGATGATGTCATCCTCCAATTATGGCCTGCCCTGTACCCGAACATTCTGGATGGGCACTGCGGAGCGGCCAGACTATTCTCAGTCAGGTGATAGCTCGCTTGCAGGTCTGGCCGAGCAGTCGGGTGAGCATCCCGTCGAAGTCTGGTTGAGATTGCAGATGGAGTCGGAAGGTCTGGGACTTTTTCATGTTCGATTCGTCAATGAAGATCTGACAGTACTGCCGGACTACCTGGGTTCTGACTGGGTGGTGCCCGGAGTAGGAGATGCAGGGGCTCATGTCAGTCTGATTATGGATGCAGGGTGGACGAGCTTTTTCATATCCCACTGGTACCGTGATCAGCAAGCCTTTTCCCTGGAAGAAACGATACACATGCTTTCCGCAAAGCAGAATCGGGTGCTTCAACGCCCCGACCGAGGGGCGTTAACGGTCGGCGCAAAAGCGGATATCAATGTTCTTGATATCAGTATGGTTGAAGAACGACAGCCCCGGCGCGTCTATGACTTTCCTGGTGAGGCCCCTCGACTTATTCAACGTGGTGTCGGTTACAGGGCTACCCTGGTAAATGGCCAGGTTATCCTGGAGAACGATGAGTTGACAGGGGTGCGCACTGGTAGGGTCCTGCGCAGCCTGTCGACTGAGACCGGCTCGGGTTAACAATAACAGACAAAATCAGTGCCGGGCCGGCGAGAGTGGACGTATCTTGATACCTGGCAGTAAATTTTCCGTCAGGGGACCTGTTTGAGTTTGTCGGCCAGCTTTGTCAGCGTTGGGACAGGCCCCAGCCTTTCAAGAGCGTCGTTTAACAGCGTGATCGCAGCTTGCCTGTCATAGGGTGCAATATCGCGAACAGCTGCGGCGAGGTAACCGGGTTGTGGGTTATCGGCGAGCTGGAAGTAGGTTCGATAACTCAGTAGTGCCAGTTCATTAGCGCCGAGAGCCGTTGCTGTTTTCGCTTGTCCCAGCCAGGCTGAAGGGGATTCGCCAGCCATTTGTATAGCCTGTGCGAAATGTTCGCCTGCGCGCACAGGGTCATCCTCGGAAAAATAAAGATTGCCGAGTGCGATTTGTACATCGGCGCTGTCCGTCAGGACCTGCGCGGCTTCGAAATCTTGCCTGGCCAGTTCCCGGTCGCCGTGCTTTGCGTGTAACAGGCCGCGCCTGAGGTCCAGGGCAGGAGAATCAGGCGTCCGGACAATTGCCCGACTCAAATCGCCAATTTGCGTTTCTACAGTCGGATGGGCCAGAACCACCAGTGGCAGCGCCCACAGGAGGCAGATACGGCTCACTTTTGGATAACAAAGGTGTCCAGTACAGCACCTTT
>CAXPUI010000520.1:0-4487 GCA_964220205.1 Candidatus Allofontibacter communis
CTATCCTGTTCGGCCTCGCCTTTGGCGGCATGGTACCGGTCAGGTCAGTGCTCATTTCAAGAATCTTCGGTACGCGCAGATTCTCCCGGGCCAATGGTCTTTTTTCACTGTTCATCGCGCCGGCCACCTTCTGGGTATTGATAACAGGCTACCTGGCCGATCTGACAGGGACTTACAGCACGGCCTTCAAAGTCTGGACCGTGGCTTTCCTGATGGCCGCAATCGTCACCCTGCTGATACGACTGCCGAATCGCGAGGAGGCTCTGCCGTAGTTATCTGAAACGTTAACAGAGGAAGTTATCTGAGCAAGCTAGCTGCAAGCGTTGCGTGAGGAAGTTATCTGAAAAAGTAAGCTGTAAAACTGTTAAAAAATTATCTGAGAGACTCATCTTTCAGGCTCTGCGAGCCAAAAAAACTCTCACGCTTGGCGACTTCGAGTGAGTGCTCAGCGCGGGAGGGTGTCATACCGTAGCTCTCTTCCAACAGGATCATCGCTGATGATGGTGTTTTTCTTCGCAGATCGCGCTCCGCTTTCGGTGAACGTCCCATGTGCTTTCGGTAAGACCGACTGAAATGCGGTGCCGACACAAACCCACAAACCGCCGAAATCTCGACAATTGATAACGGTGTCTGGGTCAACAGCTGCCTGGCACGCTCGAGACGCAACTTCAGGTAAAAACGGCTGGGTGAACAGTTCAGATAAGCCAGGAACAGTCGTTCCAGATGACGCCTGGATATGCCAACCAGTTCCGCTACTTCTTTGAGCTCGATGGGTTCTTCGATATTGGCTTCCATCAACTGCAGTGCTTCCGACAACTTGGGCTGGTTAACAAAATTCGGGGCTGACAATCGAACCCGCTGAGGTTCCTGACTGTCACGAATTCGCTCACAGACGAACATGTCAGAGATAGCGTTAGCCAGAGCAGCACCATGATGCAGGCTGACCAGGTGCATGATCATATGCATCGGGACATCGCCGCCGGTGCAGGTAATGCGATCCCTGTCAAAAGAAAAGAGGTGGTTATTGCAATACACCAGTGGGAACTCTTCCTGCAGTGCTGCCAGGCACTCCCAGTGCGCACTGCAGCTGTAACCATCCAGAAGCCCTGCCTTGGCGAGCAGATAGGAACCAGTGCACAAACCGCCCAGCGCTCTTGTTCGACTCGCCAGGGATTTCAACCAGCGCACTTCCTGCACCTGGTAACTTTCCATGACATTGATGCCTGAGACGACAAACACACTGTCGTAGTCAATACTGTCATCGATCGTCCGATCCGGCATGATCTGAATGCCATTACTGGCCGTCACCATTTCACCGCTCGAGCCAATGAGACTCCAATTGTAGAGTTGGACGCCGGCGAGCTGATTCGCCATTCGCAATGGTTCCAAGGCGGAAGCAAGCGCCAGCTGGGTAAAGTTTTCGATCAACAGAAAACCAATGCGTACCGCTTCCACAGCGGACGCGTCACTCTCAAGTTTGATACCTGACATCAACGAGCCCTCTTCCGGAAGCCCTGCACATTCTTCACCAATGCAAGGCCTAGAAAGGCAATAATATCAACAAAAAGAACAACCATCAGGTCTTCGGTCGGCTATTTTCTGGGTCGAGCAGTGCGCTGTAACCCACTGCCTCGACTCGTACCGGGTAGTGCTCACAAAAATATTCAAGAATGAACTCGTTACCCAGTTTGGCCTCATCAGCGGGCAGGTATGCCATGAGCAGATTAACGCCGAGCGATGGACCGAAGGCGATATCAGTCGCATAGGATCGACGACCTTTGCTGTCAACGAGCACCTGCTTGGAATCCTTGTCGAGAATCGGCCACTCACCGACAGGAAAACGCTGAAGGCCTTCAGCATCGGTATGCTCCAGCATAATCAGGGTACACAGATAGGCTGCCTGCTCGCCAAGTTCGCGCTGAGCCAGGTAAGCAGCCTTGCCATGGAAGTCTGCTTTCTTCACCAGCTTCCTGGCAAGATCTGCCTCATAGAGATTGTAGTCAGTCAGCAGATTCGCATTCTGTAAGCGAAGGCTTTTCTCCAATCTGCGGCTGTTAGCGTAGGTTTCAATGCCCACTGGGGTGACCCCCGCGTTGTAAAGCAGATCCCACAACCTCAACCCGTAAGGGAACGGGACATAAAGCTCCCAGCCCTGCTCACCCACATAGGAGATTCGGAAAGCCCATACGGGAATACCCTGGATATCAATCTGCCTGGCTGTCGCGAACGGAAAATTCTCAAGCGAAATCTCGTCCGGCTTGCCCATTAAACTCGCCAGGGTCGACCTGGCTTCAGGACCCCAGAGACCCAGTGTCGCGATACTTTCTGTCCGATCATCAATACGAATGTCCGCGTGACGAATGGCTGCCATATGCTTGATCCAGACAAGGTCCCGATGTCCCGTGTCACCACCACAGATGACCCGGTAACTGTCTTTCGCCAGACGTACGATCGTCAGATCAGCCCTGATGCCGCCTTGTTCATCCAGGAAATGCGTATAGATGCCTCGACCCACGGGTGTGTCACCGCCTACCTTGGCGACCGCCAGATACTCAACGAGCGCTTCGCTGTCCGGACCGGCAATATCATAGATCGCGAAGTGCGACAGATTGATCATGCCGACGGAAGCGGACAATTCGAGATGCTCCGCGTTCGACACCTCCCAGAAATGCCGGGCATCCCATTCATGCTTCCTGGCAGGTACCTGGTCACGGTATTTGGTGAGCAGCGTTGCTTCGTTTGACCGATAGCCGTGCGCCCGCTCCCAGCCTGCGACCTCCATGAAGTAGCCACCCAGTTCCACCTCCCGCTGATAGAAAGGCCCGACCCGGAGTTGTCGACCCGTTGCAAAGGGTTCTCGTGGATGAACAGCCGGGGTATAGACTTTCTGGGCTATTTCATAACATCGACTGGCAACGACCTCGCTTGATTTCTGAACAGGATAGAAACGCGCGATATCAACCCCAAAAAAATCGTGCTCTGTCCGACCTCGCGTCATCCAGTCCGCAACCGCTTTGCCGATTCCCGGACCGTCTTTCACCCAGACCGCTTCTGCAAACCAGAGCCCACCGACTTCCGGCGATTCGCCGACCAGAGAGCCACCATCAACGGTGACCGACAGCAGGCCGTTAAACGAATGACGATCTTCCCATCCAAGCTCGCCCAGGACCGGTGTTACTTCAATAGCCCGTTCGTAGGCGTGCATCACCTGCTCAAGTTCGAGGTCGCGCATCGACGGCGACATTCTGGCGTGTTCTGGTTCGAGGATATCGCGTGGATGAACAAGTGTCGGATTATCAGTCTGATAGTAACCCCATTCCATGTGACCACCTTCCGGGGTGGCTGGATCACCGGTATCGCGAACATAGCTGGAATTGCCCTGATCCCGGAACAGTGGATAAACAATGTCCTTACCCGTGCCTTCCAGCAGATCAAAGGGTCCGAAAAACAACAGAGGATGCTCCAGTGGCATCAATGGCAGGGGTGACTTCAACTGGTCAGCTACCAGAGGGCCCCAAATACCGGCGCTCAGAACAACCTTCCCGGTCGCAATATAGCCCTTGGGAGTTTCAACACCTTTAATCTGTCCATCCTCGTGATCCACCCTGATAGCCGGGGTATAGGCGAAGGTTTTCAGCCGGCCCGACTCAACAGCCTCTTCGACCAGATCAGCAGCGACTTTCTGTGAACGCGGGACAACCAGACCCGCATCCGGATCCCACATCGCACCCTGGATCGATTCCTCGTTCAGCAACGGAAATTTCTCCTTGGCTTCACGGGCAGAAATCAGCTCAACCCGGGTCCCATAGGCCTTCCCCTGACCTATCTTGCGCTTGAGCTCAAGCATGCGGTCATCGTCATCAACATGAGCGACTTCAAGCCCTCCAATACGGACGTAATTGCCCCTCGCCTCATAAAAATCCTGGCTGTAACGGGTCGTCCATGTCATGAATTTGTCACCGGCATTCGTGAAACAGAAATCCGAGGCATGGGCGGTCGATCCAATGTCCGTGGGTATAGCTGATTTATCCAGACCAACAATGTTGTCCCAACCCAACTCGATCAGATGATGGGCTACCGACGCACCAACAATACCGCCAATACCAATGATCACGACATCTGCTTGAGAGGGAAAATTCGACATGCTTTGAGACCGCGTTAAGGATTGCGGGATGATGCTATTTTTCTTCCGCCATGCATAGTAGAAGACGACCTGATGAGACCTGAAAACGCCAGCAGACTATCCCTAGTCTGGCCAGGCAAAACTCACGCGTTTCACAACCGGGCTGAACAATAGGGCGAAATAGCAACACCGGGAAATGGGTTGCTCAACGGACAACTGAAGCATTAATTGCTGAACAAACCAGCCCTCATCCGAAAGACACAACTGACAGCGATGACACCTGCCCCTTCGCCGGTATCAGGCAAAGCACGCGATTGACAAAAAACAGCTTCAATTCAAGAGGTTAACACCAAAAATTGACGCA
>CAXPUI010000521.1:0-4598 GCA_964220205.1 Candidatus Allofontibacter communis
TGTCATCACCTGCACATGCCTGCGATCGAGATGGAACTTTACAGCGCCGTCGACTGCTGTATTGAAACTCTTGATCTGCCGGTTCTGGTACCTGTTCATCACGTTATCATGAGGATGGCCGAATCGATTCTGATAGCCCGCCGAAACGACAACGTATTCAGGCTGCAAACGGTTCAGTATAGCCGGCGTCGACGAAGAATCACTGCCATGATGTGGTGCAGAGATCACCGTCATTCCCTGCCAAGCCTTGTCGCTGTTCATTCCTTGCTGCACCAGAACATACTCCCCTTCCTCTTCGATGTCGCCCGTGAGCAGAATTCTCTGCTCACCGTGAACAATATCGAGCAGGCAAGAGGAGTTGTTGCCCTGCAGGCTGCCTTGACTCACCCGGAAGACGCGGAAGACAGTATCGCCCGATTCCCAGGTCGCCCGACAATCAGACTGCTGATGCAGCCTGCCTATCGACAGGTGGTCAACGAGGAAATCCTTGCCACCGGCATGATCATCATCGCCGTGACTGATAATCAGATGGTCAACATGCGATCTGCCGTGCTGCTTTATGGTTGGCAACACAGTCCGGGCAGCCGCGCTGGACCCGCTGATATAAGAGGGTCCTGTGTCATAGACGACAAGTTGCTCCCCGGTCTCGACCAGCACACTTAGGCCCTGTCCGACATCAAGAAAAGTCAGCCTCAACATACCGGGCGGTAACACAGGATAGGGGCGAAATAACAGGATGACGAGGAGTAGACCCGGCCAGCGCGGAACCAAGCCCCGGGGCATTAACAGCAGCATTGAACCGAAGAGTCCCAGCATGAAATAGCCAGCATCAAGCCTCGGTACAGCAACAATTAACTGCTGTGCCGCACACCAGTGCAGAAAATCCCAGAGCATGGCGACCTGCCATGCACTGACATTCAGCAACTGTGTTGCAACCACCTGATCAATCGGCAGAGCTAATAACCCCAGAAAGAGAACGGGCACAACAACCAGCCCCACCCAGGGAACAGCCAGGACATTAATCAGCAGAGATCCCACAGGCACCTGCTGCACCAGCCAGGCGAGCGGAACGATCAACCCGATGAAAACGGTCCATTGAACCCTGGCTGCAAGCATGAACCGTTGACCCAAGGTCTGCGCCATAACGCCACGGTGCATACCATAAACCAATGCAGAAACCGCCCCGAAAGACAACCAGAACCCCTGCCCCAGACTTGCCAGAGGATCTATGATGATGACCGCGATGAGTGCCAGAAGCAGCTGAAAGCCACTCCGGAGCTGGCGCGCGAGACCGAGGCCCAGCAGCACCACGCCTGTCATTATCCAGGCGCGCTGGACCGGCAAACCGAAGCCCGCCAGGATCGCATAGCCGCCGGAAAAACCCAGGGCTGTTAGCGACACCCAGATCTGAGGCATGCCGAACGACCGCAGCACAACAATCAGCAGACCTGACAGCAATCCAACATGCAGGCCCGATACGACCAGGAGGTGGGTGGTTCCTGTTAACCTCAACACATCCCATTCCTCCATCGCCAATCGACTGGTGTCACCAAGCGAGAGCGCCAGCAGCGTGGCAGCTTCATGAGGAGGAGTAAGACCAAGCAGTCGCTGTCTTAATAGATAACGCCATGCATGAACCGTCGAGAGCGTTTCAGAAAGGCGCAGTGGCTCTGGGACTGATCGCACATATCCACGACCGTGAATACGTCTGGCAAACAACCACTGCTCGTAATCGAGCAGATCGAAATTCACTGAACCGGTCGGTGCAAACAACTTCGCTGACAGTTGCCAGCGCTCTCCCGGCTTTGGCAATGAGACGGGCTGGTACCAGGTGAGTTGATATCGAACCCCTTTGCGCTCCTCCGGACAGAACACGAAGCTGGTCGCCTCGGGTTTCTCTCGCGGTAGCGAACAGACCGTACCACTCAGCCGTTCAATCTCCTGACCCGTTGCCAGACGTCGCTGCATTTCCACATCGATGACTGCCGCTGTCATAACCGCACTGACCAGAATCGAGGCCAACACACGACAGCGTCGAAATCGCAGGCCAGCGAGGCTGACAGGCAGCCCCACCAGGAGCAGGTCTATATCCGGAACAACGGGCAAACGCACCAGAACGCAATTGACCAGAACAAATGCCAGAAACGCTGGAACCATAGCCAGACACTAAAGCAGCTGACACCTGGTCCCCAGAGCCAAGCCCCACTGGGTTTGTCCAAGAACGGTCACAAGGACTGTCAGTAATCACCTATAATGTCGACAGAAAAAGACAGCAGGACCATGCAGCTCAAGAGATACCTCCCCTCCAGGGATCAGATCAGAGAGACCCGATCACTCCGCTTCCTCGGCGCAGTCATACTGGAATCCAATTTATGGCACTTCAATCGTCATTCCCTGTCGTATGCCGTGCTGATTGGCTGTATTTGTTGCTTTCTGCCTATTCCGTTCCAGATGGTGCCCTGCGCACTGCTCTGCATTCTGCTGCGGTGCAATATACCTGTCGCCATCCTCATCGTCTGGATCAGCAATCCGATCACGTATGGGCCGATGATGTACTTCGCCTATATGGTGGGCTTGCGGCTCCTGGGAATGGCCACACCGAGCATTCCGGACTTGCTCACATTCGATTGGTTTCTGGAGCAGTTAGCCGACGTCTGGCTGCCGCTGCTTGTCGGCTGCCTCATCTGTGGCCTCGTCACCGGCGCCATAGGTTTTCTGAGTGTGCGGCTCTATTACCGCTGGCGTATCAGCAGGTATTTACAACAACGTCGACAAAGACACCGGTAACCAATCGCAGATCTGTCACTATTCGTACCTGAGGACCTGGACCGGTGAAAGCCGGGCTGCCCGTCGGGCTGGTTGCAATGTCGCAAGCGCGCCTATCGACGTCGTCACGAACGTAATGACCAGGATATCAGCGAGCCTGGGATCAGTTGGAATTCGATCAAAATAAGTACCCTCAACAATGCTGAAGCCAAGGAAGGACTCGACTACACCCATGACTTCCGGCACATAGAAGGACAGAGGCACTCCTACCAGCAGACCAACACCGACCCCCACGAGGGTTATCACGCAACCTTGAAGAAAAAATAATTTCAGCACCTCCGGTTCCGGCATTCCCATGGTGCGCAGTACCGCAATTTCTCGACGCTTGGCATCAACCAGCATGCTCAAGCCTGCCACGATGCTGAAGGAGGCTACAGCGATGACAAAGGTCAAGACTATAAACATCATGATCTTTTCCATCTGGACCGTTGCAAAAAAATCCCCATACCGCCCGGTCCAGTCCTCAACCCGATAACCCGCCTGACGCAACAACAGACTTAATTTGGGCGCGTCGTAGATGTCATCCAGCGTGATTCGGAAGCCATGAGGCTGATCAATGAGTGGGCTCAGGTCTTCCAGGTGCATCAGACCCAACTGATAGTCCAGCTCAGAGCCCAGAGAGAAAGAACCGACAAACGTAGCCCTGGCGAGCTTCGGCCTGAGCGTTCTTCCTGATGCGCTCGGCACAGGCAGCAGGACATTAACGTCATCACCGGGGCGGAGACCAAGTCGCCTGGCAACTGACTCCCCGAGAATCAGGTTGTTTCCACCGGGCGTTAGTGCGGTGAACACGCGTTTATCCATAGCGTCGGGTAAGCGCGAAGCATCCGCTTCCAACTCCGGTTGCAAACCATATACGGCGATAAGCTGACTGCCACGCGCAGAAGCAACGAGAACATTTGCTTCCTGAAAAGGGGTTATTGCCCTGATTGCAGGATCAGACAAATCAATCTGCAAATTATCACCCTCTGCCGCATGCACGACCACATGAGGAACCGCGCCCAGAATCCTGCTCTTCAACTCCCGGTCAAAACCATTCATAACAGACACAACGACAAGTAACGCGACGACGCCAAGAACGATTCCAAGGAACGACACCGTCGTCACCACCGAGGCAAAGCCCCTGCCTGACCGACGGCCAAGATAGCGCCCGCTGATAAACAGGGTGAGATTCATCAAGACACCAGACTGCCGCCCTGCAGACGGTGAATCGTCTGCATGCGCTCGGCAAATGGCTGATCGTGGGTGACGACCACCAGGGCCGTACCCGATTCCTCAGCTAATGACAGCATCAACTTGTGAACCTGGTTCGCGTTACCTTCGTCCAGGTTTCCCGTTGGTTCATCCGCCAGTATCACGGTCGGTTCCGTCACCAGCGCCCTGGCTATGGCTACGCGCTGCCGTTCACCACCGGACAATGCAGATGGCAGATGATCGAGACGATGCTCCAGGTTAACCCTTGCAAGCAACTCAGCGGCACGGGCCAACGCTACTTTTCGCGTTGTGCCGGCTATCAGCAAGGGCATGGCGACATTTTCACAGGCATCAAACTCACTGAGGAGATGATGGAACTGGTAAACAAAACCTACGTGTTGATTGCGCAGCGAACCGCGCTGTCGATCAGACAGCTCGGCCAGGTTAAAACCCGCGAGACTGATGACACCGGCATCTACCTGGTCAAGACCAGCCAGGAGATGCAGTAACGTGCTCTTTCCGCTCCCGGACACGCCAAGGATGGCCAGGGTTTCACCAGTCTGAACGGTAAGATCAAC
>CAXPUI010000522.1:0-4808 GCA_964220205.1 Candidatus Allofontibacter communis
CGATCAGCCGGCTTGGAACTGGTTTTCGCGGCCTGGTTGCTGTGTATGAAGGACGGGGATCTGGTAGGGCAATTCGATGATCCGGCAAAAGAAGCCGACACTGAAGCTGACCTGCTGGCCATGGCAGGTGTTGATGCTCACATGGCAAGAATGATTATTCCGCGTTACCGATCGATGGCCAGAAACAACCTGCGGACCGAAATAGCAGCAGTTACAGTGGGTCGTTGAAATGCTTAGCCGCTGAGTCAGTGGCAGCGATGAGGTGACGGCGCATCGCTTTTCTAGCGGCTGTTGGATCGTGATCCACGAGTGCAGTGAATATATTCCTGTGCTCCTCCAGTCCTGGAGAAACGCCTTCAGTAACAATCATGCGATGATAACGACGGCTGAATGGGCTCTGCGAACGGAGGTCCCAGAGCCATGAGATGGTTCTCTCGATCGCCGTATTTTCGCTGGCTTCGCCAATCAGGCAATGAAACTGTTTATCGAAGTCCTCCATTTCCGGGGTCCCGTCACTCCGTTCAAGTTCGCTGAAGATGTTCTGTAACTGAGCGAGTTGCGTGTCGTTGATTCTTTCGGCCGCGAGCGCACAGGCCTCAGGTTCAATCAAGAGTCGCATCTCCAGTATTTCAAAAGGTCCCGGCCCGGCATCGGCGAGCGGGGAGAAGGGCGTGTCACAGACATAGATGCCGGAGCCGGTCCTGACCTCAATAATTCCGGAAACTTCCAGCGCGATCATGGCTTCCCGGATTGAAGGTCGAGAAACATTCAACATCGTGGCAAGGTCCCGCTCGGAGGGTAGCTTCTCGCCCGCTTTGAAATCTCCTGATTCCATCAATCCGGTTATTCGACGGGCTATACGAACGTAGAGACGCTCGTCTGTTTCAAGCTTAACCATGCTGATCAGCCAGTGATTGAGCCTGCATGCTTAACTCTGCTGCCTTGAAGATATGTGCCTGGGACATGGCAGAATCTGTGCCATTGAGGCTGTCCATGATGAGCTGGCCAAAGAAGGGGAAGCCGACTTCTCCCAGGCAGTCAATTTCCTCGACCTTATGCTGGTCGGTCAGAAATATTTTAGCGGCGGGTACCTGGCGGTTCAGGTCGATGTACTTGCGAACTTCCAGTGAACCTGTCGAGCCAAGGATAAATGTGCGGCCGTCACCCCAGACTGGCATGCCGTCCGGCGTGTACCAGTCGACGCGGCTGTAGAAGGACGTGTCGTTGTTTCCAGCCAACGACATCTCACCAAAACTTTCGAGGCCCGGGTAATCAGGATGGCGCCTGATCCTCGCGAAGTTGACCTTTGCGTCGTCGCAGCCGGCATAGGTCAGGAACTGTTCGACCTGGTGGCTGCCGATATCTGTCAGGATGCCGCCGTACCTGGCTTTGTCGAAAAACCAATCGGGCCTGTTGTCTGGCGAGAGACGATGTGGCGCGATGTTCAGTACCTGGAGAACCTGGCCGATGGCGCCTGCTCTGATCAATTCGCCAGCCTGCCATGCTGCTTCGTTATGTATGCGTTCCGCGTAGTAAACGAAGTAACGTTGTCCGGTGGCGGCCTGCACCCGCCTGGTTGTTTGCAATTGTTCCAGGGTTGTAAACGGCGACTTGTCTGTGAAGTAATCCTTGCCTGACTCCATGACCTTGTTGCCTATTGCGCTCCGTTCACTTGGTATGGCCGCGCTGGCAATTAATTGCAGAGACGGGTCATTGAGCAGCGCGTCGAAGCTTGCAGCGGGCTGTGCCTGTGGAAATTGCCTGAGGAAGGCTTTGAGTCTGTCGGGGTCCGCGTCGAATACCGCTGTCAGGGTGCCGCCCGCTTCCAGCAGACCATTAGTCTGCCCATAAACGTGACCATGATCGAGAAAGGCGACAGCAAACCTGAATTCGTCGGGTTTGACCACGGGTCTTGACTGTCCCTTCGGTGCGTAGCTCGCCCCGTCGCCTATACTCATGACAATAACCCCAGTCCCACCAGGGTGCTGTAGGTGACGCTGGCCAGGACCATGGCGACACAGATGATCATAGCGGCGTTGTAGACGATTGCCCGCGTGCCTGTCGGCATGTCTTCGCCCAGGTAGTCTTGCTTGTTGTTGAGAATAAGCCAGCCGATGTAGGCAATGGGCAGGAGAAAGCCACAAAATGCCGAGGTTGGCAGAATGACATAAGGTCCCATGCTGGACCAGAGAAAGACACCGAGGACAGCGGGGGTCGGAATCAGGCACGCCAGCCGATACTTGAGGGACCCTTCTTCCAGCCCGAACATCTCCATGGCAGCTGCACCGCACGTCAGCATATGCATGATGAGTGAACCCGCTGCCATGCCCAGTATACCCAGGGGGAAAATCAGGCGGCCGACGACGTCTCCAAGGCCGGCGGCGGCAAACATGGCACCGGCCTGGGCAGGAGCCAGTCTGTTTTGTATGGGGCTCGCTCCATCATAGAGAGAAATAGCCGCGGCAATCGAGATCAGTCCTGTCACCAGCAGGTAGGGCAGGACCAGGCCGAGCAATATGTCCCAGCGGGCCAGGGTCTGTTCGCTGCGGCCCCACTGACGCCTCAGCATGGTGTAGCCAAAGATAAATGTCATGTTGATTCCGACGGCTGTCCCCAGAGCTGCCATCATGGTGGTTACCCCGAGTGCATCATCAGGCAGTGAGTGCGGGACAAACCCCCAAAATATCGCGGCCCAGTCCACCCGATTGTTCAGTGACGCGCTGACAACAACCCAGGCAAAGCTGATGATAATGAGGGCGCTCAGCCATTTGATGCCATTTTCGAAAAACCGGACAGCTTTCGAATCCTTGCCATAGTGCCAGACCGTGGTTGCGCACAATGCCCAGACCATAACAGCGAGGCCAAACAGATATAGCTCGCGGCTTACTTCCTGGCCGCTCGCCTGCAGTTCAAAACCTGACGATACGCTGATTGCTTCTTCCAGCATGCCGGCGGACAGGGGGTAATGGGAGAAACCCCAGATGATGCTGGAACCAAGTGCGGCCAGGGCCCAGGTCCAAGCCAGGGTGGGTGACAGGTGGGTTTTCATGGCGACAAACGGTCGCTCGCCCGTCGATAAAGTCTGGTGGGCCAGTGCGAAGAGCATGATACAGCCTATGATCATGGCAACGGGTTGCACCCATAGAAACTCGAAACCAAACATGGCGCCGATGGAGAGTGAAGTTATCGCAGAGCCACCCCCCAGGGTCATGGCTCCCTGTAGCCACCCTGGGCCGCCGTCTCTGACAAATTTGATGAGAAGGTTCACCGGTATGATTTCTCCATGTCGATCGTGACGTCGAGACTTTCTGCTCGTCGCAGTTGAGATGCAGCGATTCTCGCGTCAAGCATGTCTTGATGTGCCTGTGCGTCGATGGGCAGGTCGACCGGGGAGCCCTGCCAGGCGGACAGCAGCATCGCGTTGGCTAGCTGCAGTGAGCCGAGGCCCTCGGTTGCGGGTGTCAGTAGAGGACGGTCAGCAGCGATTGCATCGATGAAATTCTGGATGACCGCAGCGTGCGGATTGACTGGCTCGCCCGCGTCGATCTTGTGTTCTTCAAAGGTCGGCATCCCGAACATTTCCGTCGTCGTCGCGCAATGGGTGCTGACGCGCTGGTCTGCCTGGTGCAGCGTAATAACCTGGTCATCGAAGCTGATCATGCCTTTATCGCCGATGATCTCCAGCCGATTTAGACCCGGTGCTTCGCCGCTGGAGGCGATAAGTATGCCGGTAGTGCCGCCAGCAAAGCTCATCATCGACGTCACTTCGTCTTCCACATCGATAGCGTGATACCGCCCGAAATTGGCTTTTGCAGTGAGAGCCGACGGCAATCCGAACAACCATTGCAAAATATCGAGATTGTGAATGCATTGATTGATCAGCAGACCACCGCCTTCGCCACGCCAGGTGCCTCGCCAGTTGCTGACCCTGTAGTAGATATCAGGTCGGTACCAGGCAGTCATTGTCCAGCTGAAACGGTGCAGGTCGCCGATGACTGATTGGTCCATCATCGCCTTTATTTCGCGGTAGGCAGGATGAAAACGCTGATTGAGCATGACGGCGAACTTGATGGTTGACGGCACCTCGTCGAGCAGTGAGTTCGCTTCCGCCATAGACATGGCAACAGGTTTTTCGACCAGCACGTGAATACCTCTGGCGAAGGCTTCCCTGGCACACTCAGCATGGTTCATGGTGGGTGTAGCGATGATAACGGCATCAACCATCCCGGATTCGAGCATGGTGATGTAGTCCGTAAAGTGGCGAGGCTTGCCGGGCTGGGACGTCGATGAGCGTGAAGTGGTCGCGGTCAGCTCTGCGTCGGTGACGGCGCCGGACTCAAGTAGTTCAATGTGCTGCTTGCCGATATTGCCTGTACCGATGATGCCCACTCTGACCATGTCAACTTTCCGGATGTCTAGGCAGCAAGGCGTCGCCCATGCCCAGTATTTTCAACCCCCTGACGACTCCATCGTCAACGACAAATTCCATCACAGCCTGTCGGGGAGCAAACAGAAACTGCCCTTCGTCCTGCTCTTCCAGCAAGCCGTTAAAGAAAACAGAGGAAATCTCCAACTGGCTGCCGTTATAGGTAATTTCCAGGGTAAATTGACCACCGCCATAGGTGCCTGCAAATTGTCGGTAATGGGTGTTTACATCGATCTCCTCCAGTTCCATAGCGGTCCAGAGTGTTTCGCGGCCGGCTTCGAGTTGCCGGACTTCAGCGACAAATGGGGGTGCAATGATGCGACCGCTATGACCCCAGGCGCGATGCAGGTAGGTCATGAGACCAGCTGCAGTGGCGTCATCA
>CAXPUI010000523.1:0-3601 GCA_964220205.1 Candidatus Allofontibacter communis
CAGGCCATAAGCACCTGGCTGGCCTGAGCAGAAAAACCACACTGCGGCTGATCCGGCGACCCCTTCATGTATAGCAGAATCGAATTGTCAGCTATCTGCCCCTTTATCGCTTCAACGACTTCGGTATTTTCCATTGTATCTACCCCTGCTGGTATCTGTTCTTTCTCTTTGCGCAGCAATGTTACACTTTTTGGTTTATCATCGCCCCTTTTTTCGGCGCTGGTGCCGAAAGCAGAGACCAGCTATACATCGGAGCACTACCATGACTGATGCCATCATGCCCACCTATGGTCGCCAGGACGTTGCCTTTGTTAAGGGCGAAGGTAGCTGGCTGGAAGACGCGGAGGGTAACCGTTACCTGGACGCCCTGGGTGGACTCGCGGTTATCGTTCTGGGACATGCGAACAAAGCGGTTGCCCGGACGCTGAGCGAACAATCAGCGACACTGCTGCACACGTCGAATCTTTACCGTATTCCAAAGCAGGAGCAGCTGGCTGACGAACTCAAGCGACTGTCTGGTATGGACAATATGTTTTTCGGGAACTCCGGTGCTGAAGCCAACGAATGTGCGATAAAAATCGCCAGGTTATACGGACACAACAAGGGAGTTGAAGACCCAACCATAATCGTTGCCGATTCGTCTTTCCATGGCAGGACCCTCGCAACACTGACTGCGACAGGTAATCGAAAAGTACAGGCTGGATTCGAGCCGCTTGTCAAAGGTTTTATCCGTGTACCCTTTAACGATATCGACTCGGTGAATGAAATCGCTGAGCAGAAAAACAGCGTCGTCGCGATCATGGTTGAACCCATCCAGGGCGAAGGTGGCATACAGGTGCCTGATGACGATTATCTGAAACGACTCCGCCACGTTTGTGATGCCAACGACTGGCTGCTGATACTCGATGAAATCCAGTGTGCAATCGGCAGAACCGGGACCTTTTTTTGTTACGAACAATCCGGGATTTGCCCCGACATTGTCACCATCGCCAAGGGCCTGGCCAATGGCGTACCCATCGGAGTCTGTCTAGCAAGTGGTAAAGCGTCAGAAGTCATGCAACCCGGCACCCACGGTTCAACATTCGGTGGCAACCCCTTATCCTGCGCAACCGCCCTGACGGTCATTAACGAGATTGAGGCCAACCAGCTGACAGACAGAGCGGCTGAACTGGGAGATCGCATAATGAGTGGGTTCAGGGAGCGACTCGACGGGCTGAACAACGTCACGGAGATCAGGGGCAAAGGGCTGATGATAGGTATCGAACTTGACTCCCCCTGCGGAGAGCTGGTCGCGAAAGCTTTCGATAAACGCCTGCTGATCAACGTAACAGCAGAACGGGTGGTGCGTCTCCTGCCTCACCTGACTACCAGCGATGAAGAAGCCGACCAGATCGTCGATATTGTTTCCGGTCTGATTGAATCGCTGTAGCGATCAGTCCAGGAGTTGCGTGATGGGTTTCTTCTCTTCAACCCCGAAGCCCTGCACGTAATCCACACCCACCTGCCTGAGTATGTCGACGATGTCATCGTCCTGAACATATTCCGCAATAGTTTTTTCCCCATGAAGTGGCCGATTTCATTGATGGACTTGACCACCGCCAGGTCATGAGGGCTGTCCTTGATGTCCTTGACGAAGACACCGTCGATTTTCAGGTAATCCACTGGCAGTGTACGCAGATAAGAATAGGAAGACAGGCCGGTACCAAAATCATCCAGCGAGAAACTGACACCGATAATCTTCAGCTTCTCGATGAACTCAACCACACGATCAAGATGGCCAATCGCCGAGGTTTCGGTGATTTCGAAACAAACCATGGATGCCGGCACCTGTGATTCGCTGAACTGCTCTAGCACGAACTCCAGAAAGTCAGGCTCTGACAATGAATTGCCTGAGACGTTGATCGAAAAAGCCCCAAGCCCCGCCAAACTTTCCTTGTTCGCCGATATAAAGCCAAAAGCCTGCGCGATAACCCAGCGATCGAGTGCACCCATTCGGTTATATTGCTCCGCCGCAAGAATATAGTCCTGGGTAGGCACTGGATTGTAGTCATCATCCAAGACGGTCAGGAGAATCTCATAGTGGGTATCCGAGGCGTGGCGATCAACCGGTCTGATCATCTGGCAGCTGAGCTCGAACTTATTTTCGTCAAGCGCCGTATCGATCCGAGAGACAAACTCCATGATGTCCTTACGGTGCTCCATTCCCGCGTCATTTTCCTGGTAAACCTGAACGCGATCGCGTCCCGCTTCCTTGGCAGCGATACATGCTGAGTCTGCGCCAGACATGATCGCCGGCACCGACTCCGTGTCTTCATTAAGACAGTAGATGCCACAACTGACCGTCGTGGAAAACACATCGCCCTGCCAGTTGAATCGCAGTGCCTTTACCTTTTCAGCAATGCCCTTCACGAGCGATTGTCCCCTGTCCAGATCGCAATTGAGAAGCAGGATACCGAACTCATCCCCTCCGAGGCGTGCAACTCGGGCTTCTTCATCCTTGAGGGACCCATCGATGATCTCAGCAATCGAAACCAGCATGCTGTCTCCGGCCTCGTGACCTGCTGTATTGTTAATCACCTTGAACTGATCAAGATCCAGGTACCCACAAAGATGCTGGCTTTGCTTCCGTCGCGCTGATTCCAGGCCCGTGCCTAGCTGCCTTTCAAATTCCTTGCGATTCAACAGACCGGTAAGCTCATCATGGGATGCCTGGTGAGTCAGCTGATTGTGCATATTTTGCAGCATTCGATGCGACGCACGTTCTGAGAGCGGAAGATCAGCTTCCTCCAGAATCCGAGCTCGCCCTTCGAGCAACATCGTTGCGAGCTCTTCTACCATGAGATCGTGTGTCTTTACGCCGCGTCGATTGACGAGAACAAACTGGTCCGCTCCCTCACCTATCCAGGCAACGATGCAGATCTGGAGATCATTTTGAGAAGCGAGCTCGAGCCATGCACCAACATGGAGACGTGCAGTTCGTTCAATGCACGCCTGCCAGGCACGATCATCAGCCCATTTTGCGCGTAGTTTTTCCCTCGCCATGACACTTGCCGCCACCTCGGAAAGATCGAGGCTCTCGGCGATGGTGCCTGTCTCAAGCCGCACCCTGGGTAATGCTTGCAAATCTGTGTTACCCGCGATCACAGCCTTCAGCGAGTTAATCAATGGTATTCGCTGACCTGGTTCATAGGAAATTGAGTCAAGGCCTGCTTCAATATGCTCAATGAGTTCTTCAGGCGCCATATAACCCGCTGATTGACTTGGGTCGCGTCCCGGCTCGAGGTGCAGAAAAACCTGGTCAAGCGCCCTGACGTGTTTCTTCCAGTCAGGACTGTTTTCACCCTCCCGGAGATGGGTATTGACGAGCAGATTACGCCAACCGGGTACCAGCAAGCGCAGCAGAACTTCCGGTATATCCTTACCGCTGTAACGACTATCCATCTCGCTGACGACAGCCTCACGGGCATTCTGCAGAGTCTGTTGACCCTGCCGGGTTTTTACCGTTCGCTGTAAATTACCGGAGAATGCTTTAGATTGACGTTCGATTAATGGTGAGAGCTTCTCTACCGCTGATTCAAAAACATCAGGATTCTCATCATAG
>CAXPUI010000524.1:0-5804 GCA_964220205.1 Candidatus Allofontibacter communis
GAAACAGTCAAGTAGCGTGGCGGCATCCTTGAGGTCGCAGGCGTTGAGGTAGCGAGCCTTCAAGTGCCTGATCGCCTCTATCGCCAACAGTTTTTGAACAGGTTCCATAGACGAAATCAATCCTTGGCAGCAACAATTTATTAACTTGTAGAGCTATTTTATTGCGAATATTGATAATATGTTAAGTAGATTTCGAGCATATTCGCAGATTTCTTGACTAAAAGAGAGCGATCAGTAAGACTAATTCATCCAGCGATGCTCGAGGAGACACACCATCATGGCGACGACTGAAGAGTACGGTCTGGGACCGTTCACCTTTCCACGGGGCTGGTTCATGATCGCGGACGCAGCCGAGCTGACGGACACAGTCCTGCCATTGCGGTTCTTCGGTCAAGAGCTGGCACTCTACCGGGGGGCTGAAGGCCAGGTCATTCTCCATAGCGCCATCTGCCCACACATGGGAACCAACATCGCGCGCAACTCCACCTCCTACGTCGTCATTGATGGCCAGATCGAGGGTGACTCCATTCGTTGTCCTTCCCATGGCTGGCGGTATGGTCCTGATGGTATTTGTGACGAGATCCCTTATCACGATGGGCCAATTCCCGGTAAAGCAAAGCTGGTCAACTGGCGCGTCGAAGAACGATACGGCTGCATCTGGATGTGGCACGATCCCGAAGGTGGCGAACCGGATTATGAACTGCCTGCCATACCGGAATGGGAAGAGCAACGCTGGATAAACTGGACGATAGATCATCTTGGGGAACTGGATATCCATCCCCAGGAGGTTCTGGACAATATGGCGGATGCGCCACACCTCGGGCCCATACACGGATCAACGCTCACGTACTTCGAAAATGAAATGCGCGACCACATCGTGATTCAGCGCCAGGGGGGTGGCCACAAAACACTGGCCCAAGACAACACGCTTCTGGAGACCGATACCTTCTACCCCGGACCTGGGATTCTCCTTTCCCGGCTGACAGGTTTTTATGACGCCCTCATGCTGATCACGCACACGCCGATTGAAGACGGGACCATCAAAGCCTGGCATGCTCTTCTAGTCAAAAGCGAGTCGGAAAATCCCTCGGCAGAAGAGGTCGAAGCCGCTCGAGGTTTTCAGGCCTCCAGCCTCGCAGCATTCAACCAGGACTTCGATGTCTGGCGTGCCAAGGCACCCATTTTCCAGATCATGCAGATCAAGAGCGACGGACCGTTTCACAAGGTTCGCGAGTGGTACCGCCAGTTCTATAATCCTCGCGAAGAATCAGCCGAACGACAAGCTAAGGTTAACGGCAAGTATTACACTTCCTGGCTGGAGCACGCTCCAGAAGAAGTCGTCGAACGAGGTCGCTACTAGACAGATCCTCTTATGCATCTTGCTTTCAGCTCCATGAACACACCGGACGATCCTCATCCGGCCCGCTTGGCGAAGGCGCTTGAGGAGCGGGGCTTTGAGTCTCTCTGGTACGGTGAACACAGCCATATCCCTGCTGCCCGCACAACACCCTATCCACCGGGTGGCGAAATGCCTGATCCCTATAGAAACATGATGGATCCCTATCTCTCACTCATGACAGCGGCTAATGCGACGAGCACGCTGCGACTTGGTACCGGCATCGCCCTGCTGATGGAAAGAGATATTTTTTCGCAGGCCAAGACAATAGCAACGCTCGACCGACTGTCCAACGGTCGACTGATGATTGGGACCGGCGTCGGCTGGAACCGGGAAGAGTTTGAAAACATCAGCCCACACCCTTTCAACAAGCGATACGCAGTGCTGAGAGAAACCGTTGAAGCAACACGAGCCATCTGGACGCAGGACGACGCCAGCTACGAGGGAAAGTACATTCGTTTTGAACCGATCTGGGCAAATCCCAAGCCACTGCAGGCAGGCGGGCCGAAAATTTTCCTCGGCACGATGGGCCCCCTGGGTATTCAGCACGCGGCCCGCTGGGCTGACGGCTGGTATCCGGTCGATGTCGGCATGGGCGATGTTGCTCAGTCAGTAGCCAGCTTCAAGGAACTGGTCAAAGCCGCGGGTCGTCACCCTCAAGATGTTGAAATCAATATCCAGATAATGGATACCAGCAACCTGGATCGACTAAAGGAGTACCGGGACCTGGGCATCGAACGGGCG
The DNA here is from genome assembly GCA_964220205.1 of Candidatus Allofontibacter communis. GTDB lineage: Bacteria > Pseudomonadota > Gammaproteobacteria > Pseudomonadales > Azotimanducaceae > UBA9659. The sequence goes on from CAXPUI010000524.1 coordinate 2,141, forward strand.
ACGATCGGCGTTGCTATGGACCTCTGGGACCAGCCGGAAGCGGTCATGCCCATGATCGACAAGTACGCCGAGATCATTCCGGAACTCAGCTGACATTAACTGATCAGCGATCCAGGAGTTCCTGAACACCAGCCAACGAGTCTTCACCCCCGCTGGCCTCTCGGTCAATAAAAGTTAACAAGGCCAACTCATGATCAACCAGGAAACGTACACTTTCCTGGTCCGCCTCCGGCGCTGCAGCAAGGAGAGACTCGAAGTCTTCCAGGGCGCTGATTACCCTTCCTCTCATGTAATTCATCACGTCACGATGGGGCAGGGAGAGATACGTCTGAAAAGCCTCGTTCTCCCAATCAACCACCGGGCCCTCGCCTGGCATCTCTCCATGCGCTTTCAGCACTGAAGCCATATGCTCACCCGTGACCTGTTCCAATTCCGCCAGGGAGCGCCACTTTGCTGCCAGAGCAGCGTCCTGTTCTGCTTCCGCACGTGCCATAAACACAGCAAAGCCAAGCTGTTCGCCCAGCCAGGCGCCCCGTATACCCGCAATGTAGTCGTCCATTATGCCTGTCCTGCTGGCTTGTTAAACTGATCGATATTCGACTCGATACGATGCTTGAGTTTCAATAACCAACCGGGCATCGCCTTACCTGCAAGTTTCGCCATGATCGGCGCCACCAGGCCACGCAACCCCGTCATCTGCATCGCCAACGACCAGGTCAGGCGGGTTGTCGTATCATCGATGCGATCAAAGTCGTAATGCTCCACCATGGCGACGACATTCTTCTGAGTACCTTCAACGACACGGAATGCCACACCATCGTTCTCATCCCACTTGAAAAACACCTCCTTGACAATGTCATTGCCAAATCCGACGGTGCGGCGGACACCTTCGCTGAAAGGCGGCTCCCCTTCCCATTCCACCGAGTGTATCTGGGGAACAAATTCTTTCCATATGTCGACACCACTCAAGGCACGGGTCAGTTGCTCCGGCGTACAACTGATCTCGACGCTGTTGGTTGTGCTGAAGTTCGCCTGACCGATAAGCTCGAGACCAGCCGGCTCATAAGCGTGGAAATTCGACATCAATGATCCTCCGTGCAAAGTACTGATATGATGAAACCTAGTCGCCAGGGGGTCCACCGCTTTTGCAAAAAAATCGTCTGCTACTAACTGCGATCTCCCTGCTGGCAAACTTCATACTGGCGGGCTTTATTGTCCAGGCTGGACTGATCACCGAACCGATCGCCGAGAGCATGGAGATCTCGCTCGTTGAGGCGACCAAGCAATTCACCCTGTTGTACGGTGGGTACCTCGCCGGCACCGCCCTGGTGTTCTTCGGCCTGGATTATATCCGGATCAATCTCGCCCTCATGTTTTATGCCCTGGGGACACTCATCACTGCAGGCGGTCTTTATCTCGCTGCTGATCTGTTTACACTCGCCTCGCTGCTGGGCATCCTCGGGACACTCGGAGGCGCCAGCGCTGGCATCGCCGGAACGATTCTCGGCCGGCTCTGGCAAGGCAATCATCGACAGACCGCGTTCCTGGCGCAGGATGCCGCCTTTAATTTCGGCGGGGCACTCTACCCGATGGCGACCGTCTTTATCCTGACGTCCGGATACGCCTGGCCCGGCGTCTATTTTTTTGTCGCCACAGGTGTCCTGCTCGTTGTCGCTCTGCTGTTCTCTGTGGACATAGAACTCGAGGACAGCACTGAACGAGAGACATCCGAGCACACAGAGTGGAATGCTGGAATCATCGCGGCAGGCGCGGCGCTCTTTCTTACTATCACCGCCAAGTACATCATCATTCTATGGCTGCCTAACTACGCCGAAGCCGAACTCGCGGCGTCCACCCAGGAATCCGGCCAGATCATATCGACCATCTTCGGCATGGCCCTCGCAGGCTCCATCGTCGGTACGCTAATCGTCACGCGCATAAAACTCATCTACTTCATGCTGGTCGCGGTATCCACCGGATTTGTCAGCTCTTTACTATTCACGTTCAGCGACCAAACTGCCAACCTGCTGATCCTGGCTGGCGTCTATGGTGTTGCCATCTCTGTGCTCTACAATGCCTTTACTGCATACGGCATCGACTTCGTGAAATCGGTAACACACAAGCATGTCGCCTATATCCTTTTCTGCGGGGGTATCGCGCAAACCATTGCGCCTCAGCTGAGCAGTATGCTGGTGGAAGCATCCAGCATGGCCCACGCCCTGCTGGCAGGTGCCTTTTTCTATGCTGCTGTTGTCGTGCTGCTTATTGCAACCGAGATCTGGCGACGAAGACCTTCCGGCTGATACTACTCTTTACCAGGCTCCTTATCCTGGGTCACACAGACACCAGCGGCATACCAGGGCCGGTCGCAGCCGTAAACAAGCCGACCACGTTCGCCATGTTGTGCATCCAGCACCCGTTCAATCACCTTCGTCGGCGCCATACCACGGGCCGGCTGATCCTGCAGGTCACTTAACGGCACGGGATAGGAGGCCCAATCCAGGGGTGCTCGCCAACCCGGCGGAGCCACCAGTTGCGATCTTGTACCGCTGATGGGATAGAGGGCCCGCCACTCGATCACGCGGCGGCTCATATCGGCGACAATATCCGGGTACCGCGCCGCGAGATTGACATACTCGTTCGGATCATCCTGCAGATTGAACAAATGAGACGTCACACTGATGGTAACCTGATCCTGTTGAATTTCCTGGACCAGCTTCCACTTCTCGTTAAGCAGCGTCGTCATGATCTGTCCGTAGATCGGCGTTTCAGAGACAAAAAATATATCGTCCTTCCGGACCATCTTTCTCCCTTCCTTGATAGCAGGCCAAAGGCTCCGACCGTCCCAGGGGTAATGGGGGCCAGGTTCAATACCGACTGCATCCATCAGCGTCGGGAAGACATCCATGACGGTCATGATGGATTCCATCTTGCCACCGGCTGCCAGTTGATCAGGCCATCGCAGCAGTGACACGACGCGAATACCGCCTTCAAATGTTTCGCCTTTACCGCCTCTCAGCGGAGCGTTATTGGCTCCACCCACCGAATACGCTGCACCACCATTGTCACTGAGAAACAGTACTATCGTTTCATCACTGATCTTTTCCTCATCAAGAGTCGTTAAAACCTGGCCAATAGCCTGGTCCATGGCGTCAACAACGGCCGCATACAGGGGGCGGGCACTTTCCCTTAACATGAGTTTCGACATGGTCCGCGTGCCGTCCGTCTGCTGGCTGCGCGCTGGTGGCAGATCAGTCTCAATATCGGCGTATTTCTGAATCAGATCATCCGGCGCCTCCAGCGGTGTATGCGGAGCGAGAAAAGGCATGTAAAGGAAGAACGGCTTGTTCCTGTCACGTTCCCGGATATAACGACTGGCTTCGTCAGCCAGCAGGAAGGTCTCATAACCCTCATCTTCTATCGTCACGCCGTTCCGCTGAAAGTCAGTTCCCCCCTGGTTCGAGAAGGGAGAGAAATAACCGACCTCCGTATGCAGGTGGCCATAAAAGTGTTCGAATCCCCGCTCATTGGGATGGTAGGTCTGCTGGGCATGCCCGAGATGCCACTTGCCGACCATTGCTGTCTGATAACCAGCTGCAAGAAAGGCCTCAGGCAGAAACCGCTCATCCGGATGAATGCCATTTGGATCCCAGGGCAGGATCAC
>CAXPUI010000525.1:0-2192 GCA_964220205.1 Candidatus Allofontibacter communis
TCGACGATCTCGCTGAACGCCTCAGAGGTCATCTGCTACGGGACGGCGCTGCGCCCGGCCTGACGGCCCGGCGCCGAACAGTTATATCTTCCTGCCAGCGCTCGCTGAGGCCCTGGGTTCCCTGAAATATATTCACGTGATGCGGCATGGGGTGGATATGGCATTCAGCAAAAACCAGAACCAGCTCGAATTCTGGGGCAGTCAGGTGCTGGGGCGACCGGTGGATCGAAACTCACCGTCGGACTCGCTGGCGTACTGGTGCGCGGTTCACCGGCGCATCGAGCAGCTGGGTGCCCAGCTTGGTGAACGATTTTTGCTGCTGAACTACGACGAATTCTGCCGTTCACCGGCTGAACCACTGGCGGATTTCCAGGGATTCCTGGAGATAGATGACACGTCGACCCTGGATCAGCTGCTCACGTCACACATCAGGCCAAGATCGCTTGACCGCCGCAAGGGTCGCGACCTGTCAGCGTTTTCTGCAGCCGACCTCGACTATGTTGAGAGTCTGGGTTTTGAAATCTGACTAAGGGTAAACCTCGGCATCAGGCAACAGGGGCAGTTGCTCATCCTTGTTTGACAGCAGCGGTGGCAGCGTGTCTTCGGGCCACGCTATTGCAAGTTCAGGGTCGTCCCAGCGTATGCCGCGGTCATCGTCCGGGGCGTAGTAGGCGGTACACTTGTAGGTAAATTCCGCGGTCTCCGATGTCACGAGGAAGCCATGGGCGAAACCCGGTGGGACCCAGAAGATCTCTTTGTTCGCGGCGGTCAGTTCCCGGCTGACATACTGACCGAAATACGGGGAGGACCGGCGAATATCAACAGCGACGTCAAAAACTGAACCTTCAATCACCCGGACCAGCTTACCCTGTGGCTGGTTGAGCTGGTAATGCAGACCGCGGAGCGTGCCTTTCACGGACCTGCTGTGATTGTCCTGGACGAACTCGAAATCCGGGAGCCAGGATGCGCGGAAAGATTCCATGAAGAAGCCGCGCTCATCGGCATGGACACTCGGCGAGAAGACCTTGACGTCGGGGATGGCGGTATCAGTAACAATCATGAGGGGGTTGGTGTGCTGAGGATCTCGAGCAGGTATTGACCGTAGCCGCTTTTGATCAATTGTTCTCCCTGTTTGCGCAGATCCTCGGCGGAAATAAAGCCCATGTTGTAGGCCACTTCCTCGGGGCAGGCGATTTTCAATCCTTGGCGTTCTTCCACAATACGGACGAAATTACCGGCATCCAGGAGATGAGTGTGCTGGCCGGTATCGAGCCAGGCTGTGCCGCGGGAAAACAGCTCGATATTGAGTTTGCCTTCCGCAAGGTAACGGGAATTCACATCAGTGATCTCCAGTTCGCCGCGTGCTGAGGGGGTCAGGGATCGGGCGATCTCGACCACTCGGTTGTCATAGAAGTACAGTCCGGTCACGGCAAAATGTGATTTAGGCTCAAGGGGCTTTTCCTCAATCGAGATAACAGCGCCTGCTTCATCGAATTCAACCACCCCATAGTCGGCAGGGTTATTGACGTAGTAGCCAAATACCGTCGCGCCGTCCGGGCGTTGCCCGACATTGGCCAGCATTTCGCGCATACCCTGCGAATAGAAGATGTTGTCGCCCAGGATCAGGGTCACATCGTCTTCGCCGATGAAAGACTCGCCGATGATAAAGGCCTGGGCCAGGCCATCGGGTGACGGTTGTTCAGCGTAATCAAGCGCAATACCGAACTGGCTGCCATCACCCAGCAGATCCCGGAAGGCCGGCAAGTCTCGCGGTGTCGTAATAATGAGTATGTCCCTGATCCCGGCAAGCATCAGCGTGGATAACGGATAGTAGATCATCGGTTTGTCGAAAACCGGCAGGAGTTGCTTGCTGATCGATGTGGTCAGCGGATGTAAGCGGGTGCCGGAGCCCCCGGCGAGGATGATGCCTTTTCTATTCACTCGCAATTAATGGTTTCTCGACTTGAACCCGTGATTATAGCGGAACAGGGTGATAGGAGCGTTAGATTCTTTTCGAACTTTGATAGGCCTCCGGGTCACCACCGAAATTGTCAGGGCTTTTTTGGAAAAGTATTTGATCGAGTTGGTGAACCAAATATGAACCTTCCTGTTGGACAACGGTTCCGTTATTTCAGGAGTGATTCAAGATATCACTCTATACGTGGCAAGCTTACGTCGCCCGCTATCTAATT
>CAXPUI010000526.1:0-2605 GCA_964220205.1 Candidatus Allofontibacter communis
GGATAGTGATGGCGATAAGTGTCTGTCAGCCCCCAGTCAACAAGTTTATCGATCCAGGCTCTCTCCTCTGGCAGAAAGCTGGTTTTGCCGTCTTTCAACCAACGCTTCATGTTCGATTCGCCGATGCCTATATCGTCGTCAATGGGGGCAATATTCATATCTCCGATGACAAAGAGCAGTTCGTCTGGCTGGTGGTGTTTGTCCAGGTGAGTCATCAGGTCCGCGTAGAATTTCTGCTTGGCGGGGAATTTCATCGGGTGATCCCGGCTCTCTCCCTGCGGGAAATAGCCGTTGATAACGGTCAGCTTGTCACCGTCACCGGTCTGAAAGGTACCGCTGATAAATCGTTTCTGACTGTCATCGGTATCTGAGGCATAGCCTTTCACGATTTCCAGTGCGGGTTGCTTGTGAAGCAGGGCGACGCCATAGTGGGTTTTCTGGCCGTGGAATGCGACCTCATAACCCAGGGCGTTGATCTCCGCTTCAGGAAATTCGGCATCAGGTACTTTCGTTTCCTGAAGACCGATAAAGTCAGGGTCGTACTTGTCAATAACAGCCTCAAGCTGGTGGAGGCGAACTCGGACACTGTTGACATTAAACGAGACAATTTTGATAGCGGTTACCTCAATGTGGTTCCTGGAGTGCCAGGGTGCTGACTTTTGGGTCAAGCCTGGAACGTAATTCGAATGTCAGGCCTTCGGCAGCGATGTATGAGCCAATTCTGCTGGAGCGAGATTTGAAGAGCCGGGCAGAGTCGCCTGCAATTTCATCCAATTCATTATCGGTACGCTCGGGATCGTGATGGTACATCACCAGGTTTTGAACCTGCGCATCGACTGCCAATTGCCTGACCTGTGAAATCAGCGAGTGCCCCCAACCGTGTTTGGCAGGCATATCATTTTCAACATACTGGGCATCATGAATCAATAGATCGACGCCCTGACAGAAGTTGACCCACTCCGCATAACTGGTAGACGGGGTCCCTGGAGGCTCCAACTCATTGTCAGTGACATAAGCGACACTGACCCCATCTTCCTCAATGCGGTAGGCGTAGCCACCACCAGGATGATTCAGGAGCTTGCGCGTTGTCCTGAAGGGTTGACCCTCAAGATACCGCTCCTGTTCATGAACGGTTGTGACCTTTGAAGGCAGTTCATCCGCGCGGACAGGAAACGTCGAACCATCCATTTGCCGAAGGATCGCCTCGAGGGAAGTTTCATTGCCTTCCACCCCGTGACAGACCCTGATTTCCCGACCATGCTGGTAAATGGGCGCGAAGAAGGGATAGCCCTGGATATGGTCCCAGTGTCCATGGCTGAGCAACAGGAGGAGCGGTTCATCATTGGCAATCAGTTTCGCGCCGAGATTGCGTATCCCCGTGCCGGCATCGAATATAATATTCGCCCCGGTTCTTAGGCGAATATGAACACAGGATGTGTTGCCACCATACTTTACCGTATTGGGGCCGGGACTTGCGATTGATCCTCTAACACCATAAAAGGTGACGAGCATTCTCGACTAACTTCGTTTGCCAGTCATCAGGTCCCGAAACTTGTCGAGCAGCGTCTCGTACTTGTAGTCCGTGAACTCCCCTGCGTCAAAGAACATTCCATGCTCCTCACACGCCTCGTACCAGATATGCGGCTGCTTCGGGTCGGAAACTTTTGTCATGAGCTTGCCGCATCTAGGGCAGTCAATATCCTCAATCTTGTTGTACTCCTTGCCGATTTCCGGATCTCCGCTATCGACAAATTCAGACATCCATTTGCCTTTGAGTTCTTCAGCTTCACCAAGGTCGAACCAGATACCTTTACAGTTGCTGCATCGGTCTACGGTCATATTACGGCCGTAGGTCACTTCTTCCATTGCCGCCTGGCACTTAGGACATTCCATACCCGCTTTACCTTAAAAGTCTGCTTTTTATGTAGATTGACGAACAAACCCGTTATTCGCCAGCGAAGTATACTTAACGTATGGGCAAGTTGCATACAGATAAAGACCAGTGGTTTTGCTCCTCGGTGTGATGAAAAGTGCCCGAAAGACGATGATAATGGCCAAAACCTCTCTCGTGATAGCTGATGTCTGAATTTCAGATTGCAAGACTGGGTGCTGAGCACGCAGCCGCCATCGCCAGTTGTTTCGCTCGAGTTTATGGAAATACCTACGCTAACGAGATCTTCAATCATCCTGCGCGACTCAGAGTAGCAATGGAGTCGGGTAGCATCGCCAGCGTCGGTGCTTTGGATGGTAACGGCCGCGTATTGGCCCACATGGCAATGACCCGCCGGAGTAGTGCGCGGCATATCGAACTTGGGAACACTATCGTTGATCCTGTCGCTCGAGGATCGGGCCTGGCATGGCAGGTTGGGAATGCTCTCACACAGTGGTGTATAGACCTGGGGTACAAGGGGTATTTGCATTATCCCACACCCGACCAGCCTGTTATGCAACGCCAGTCAGTTCAGAGCGGTTGCGAGACAGGACTCATGCTGGGCTATATTCCGGCAGAGACTCACAGCGGGATGAATCCTGAATCTCGGTTGCAGCGTGGCGGTGCAACTATTGTCTATGAGGAGCTTTCAGAGCAAGCTGAGTATCTGCAGCA
>CAXPUI010000527.1:0-2753 GCA_964220205.1 Candidatus Allofontibacter communis
CTAAAATAACGATAATAATCAATCAGTTATATAGATTACATCAAGTAGGGAGTGAATTGAAAATAACAGGCGATTGAATCAAATAGATCGATCTATTAGAATTGCTCATGGCACTCGGCTTTCTAAATGTGACCAAGAGTCTATGTCTCACCGTAAGTAAGTACTTACTTCTTCTAGCGCCGATAATCCCTGCATCCCCGTTCAATGGCCAACATGGCTATTGCGGTTACCTATTCGTCAAGACGGAGGAATAAATGGCGACGATATTAGACGGTGTCTCGAGAACATTTGCTGAGTATTTGTTGATCCCCAGGTTGACCAGAAAAGATCAGCATCTCGAGCAGGTGGAACTTGGCACACCCATGGCCGTGGTCGAACCGAACAGTCTCCCCAGGTTCAAGATCAATACACCAATTGTTTCGGCGGCGATGCAGTCGGTTTCCGGTGCGCGGCTGGCTATTGCTCTCGCACGACAGGGCGGACTCGGTTTCATCTTCTGTTCGCAGGACGTTGAAAGCCAGGCAGACATGGTGCACCAGGTAAAGGCGCACAAAGCCGGATTTGTGTCCAGCGATACCAATACCCGGGCAGAGACCACCCTAAATGAGGTTATTGAATTGATGCGTCAAACCGGTCATTCAACGGTACCGGTAACTGATGATGGGACCAGCACCGGTCGTCTGCTCGGATTGATTACCGATCAGGATTTCTGGATTTACGAGGATGATCTGAATAATCCCGTCAGCAAACACATGACGCCCATCGATGAACTGATTTATGGCGAAGAGGGTCTGTCGTTAAGGGACGCCAATCGTCTCCTGCATCAACATAAGAAAAACTGCCTGCCTATCGTTAATGAAAAGGGGCATCTAGCTTCACTGGTCTTCAAGAAGGACTATGAAGACCATATGCGTCATCCAAATGAACTCCTGGATGAATCCAAAAGACTGTGTGTGGGTGCAGCCATTAACACGCATGATTACAAGATCAGGGTACCTGCATTGCTGTCGGCTGGCGCAGACGTCCTGTGCTTTGATTCCTCAGATGGTTTCACTGAGTTTCAGAAAGAGGGCATAGAATGGATTCGTAGCGAATATGGTCATGAGGTGGTCATTGGGGGAGGCAATGTTGTATCGGCGGAAGGTTTTGATTACCTGGTTGCCGAGGGTGGCGTAGACTTTATTAAGGTAGGTATGGGCGGTGGGTCAATCTGCATTACCCGGGAGCAGAAGGGTGTTGGTCGCGGACAGGCATCAGCCCTTCTGGATGTGGTTGCGCGACGGGATGAATATTTTGCCGAGACAGGTCGCTATATTCCCATCTGTTCCGACGGTGGACTTGCCAACGACACGCAGATTGTCATTGCCCTGGCTATGGGAGCTGACTTCGTCATGATGGGCCGTTACTTTGCAATGACAGAAGAAAGTCCAACACCCCGTACATCGATTAACGGACAAATGTACAAACCCTACTGGGGAGAAGGTACTCGACGGGCGCAGAACTGGCAGCGTTATGCTGATGACATGGACACCCGGGAAATGGTCTTTGAGGAAGGTGTTGATGCCTATGTGCCTCTGGTTGGTAGCCTGTCGGACGTTATGGGCACCACGCTCTACAAACTCAAGTCCACCATGATCAATGTCGGTGCGGATACACTGGCTGAATTCAGGGACCAGGCAATCTTAACTCTGGTATCCGAGCAGTCCGTCGTCGAAGCCGGAACATCCACGGTTTTCCAGTTTTCGGGCTTCCAGGAAGCCAGTGCGACGGAAAGGGGACTGAAGGACTAAAACTCTGTAGTTATTGGCTTAGGCTTCGGTATAATGGCGCCGTTTTTTCGTGGCAGGTGTGACATGAGCAAAGGCAAAATAATCGTCGCTTTTTTGAGCCTATTTTTCGTAGGTACCGCAATAGCGGACACTGATCTTGTTGATCGTATCAAGAAAGTTGGTGAAGTCTGTATCGAAGGCGAGGACTGTGGAAGCGCGCCGGTAGTGGTTGCAGCTGCAGATGGCGCCAGCGTCGAGGAAAATTACAACAAAAGTTGTGCGACCTGTCATATCGCAGGTGTTGCTGGAGCACCCAAACTGGGTGACGCGGTTGCCTGGGAGCCTCGAATTGCCAAGGGTATGGATACGCTTTACAACAGTGTAATCAACGGTTTACCGCCAGCGATGCCCGCAAAAGGCATGTGTTTTTCCTGCAGCGATGATGACCTGCGTGCACTCGTGGACTATATGGTCGACTCCCTCAAGTAAATCTGCCCTGATCAATCGACTGCCGATAGCTCATGTCCTCCGACACGTGTGAGGTACAGATCTCAGTTGAACTGCAGTAGTCAGCAATCGTTCTGGCCACGCGTATAATCTTCAGGCAGCCGCGCATCGAGATGCCCAGTTTTTGCACCGCTTCTTCCAGAAGCAGCTGATCTTTTCTTCGCAGAGAACAGTGTTGGTAATGGCCCTGCCCTGCAGTCTGCTGTCGCCTGAGCATGGTAAGCCTCGCGTTCTGAATGCGTTCAACGATAGTCTTGTCATCCTTGGCACTTTCATGCGAGAGATCGGCTAGGCTGCCTGAAGGGACGGGGGGCACGCTGATATGCATGTCGATCCGATCGAGAAGCGGACCGAGATGCATATCAGCCTGCTCCCCCCGTCCCTTCAGGCAGTCTGGCCGATCTCTCCCATGAAAGTGCCGAGGATGACAAGACAATCGTTGAACGCATTCAGAACGCGAGGCTTACCATGCTCAGG
>CAXPUI010000528.1:0-6852 GCA_964220205.1 Candidatus Allofontibacter communis
AGTATTTTCTCCTGCCTGTGTTTACGGTTATCTGGGTGAACCTGCATGGCATTGAGTATGTGGTCGGGGCCCTGATATGCGGCAGTTACTTCCTCTCTCGTCTGCTGAATTTCAACGGTGACATCAAGCCTCTGCTCTGGATCTCCCTTTGCCTGCCTGCAACGCTGCTGAACCCTAATGGCCCCTGGCTGTGGCTGACGCCGCTGATCATCGATCCAGACCTGCACCTGTTCATTGCGGAACTGCGCCCCTGGCGACCAGAGATAAGGCTGGATCTCAAGAGCGGAGTCAGCACCGGGCTGCTCGCGTTTATCCTCTTTGGGTTGATATTGGCTTCCGCTGTCATCGCTGTAAGACAGTTCAGGGCGAACCTTGCTCCTTTGCTGATGGCACTGGGCGCTTTGATCCTGCTGTTAACAGCCAGTCGATTCATTTGGGAATGGGCCCTGCTGTCAACTCCACTGCTGGCTGTCGGTGCCCGTTCCTGGCATCGCGACCGCTATTCATGGCTGGATATCGTAACGATGACAGCTACGCTTTATCTGCTCATGGCGACCTATTGGCCCAGCCAGCGCCATGGCCTGCAACACTATCCATTCGATCGGGAGTCCCTGCCCTACGGTACAACGGCCTTCATTCAGGAACTCGGGCTCTCAGGTCGGTACGCGATCGAGCCTTCATATGCCGGTTACATCGAATTCGAGCTGCCCAGTGTCCAGGTGCACCTCGACATGCAGTTCCCCCCGTTTACGGGCCTGGATATGCATGACTTTAACAACGCCATGCGCACTGGCGATGGCTTGAGAACATATGTTGAGCGGTATGCCCCACACATGCTCGGGGTGAAGAAAAGCATGAAAAGTTTCCCGGTTAAAACCGCCTATGAGTTGGGCTATGTCCCTGTGTTCTTTGACAGGAAGGTCGTTTTATTTATCAACAAAGAACAATTTCCCCAGGTGGCCACAACTTTCCAACTCAGGGTTATTAATCCATTCAGCGAGCTTGTCCTGCCCGCCGGACAACTCGTTCCAGGCATCATCGAACTCGAACGAATGTTGAGCGTGGTCGATACTGATGATCTAAAGCTGACCCTGGTGGGTCTGCTGACCGAGCAGGGAGACATCGACAGGGCCGGCAACTACCTGACCGAGTTACAACAATCGTCCCCTGACAATCTTGGCACTATCTATTATCAGGCGCGATTCGAGCATCGCTCTGGTAACTGCGGAGCGGCACTTCCTCTTTACGAGAAGGTTCTTCGTTACTCCAGCTGGAACGCCGCAACCTACCTGCAGGCTGCAGAGTGCGCCTTCCTGACAGCTGATCACAGGACTGCTTTCAGGTACTACAGTGAAGGACTCAATCCCTACAAAGATGACCCCCCGGTGCCACTGATTTATTTCCAGTACGCGCTGTCAGCGGTCGGTGCCGGTGAACCTGAGGTCGCTATACGCCTGCTCAAGATGATTGACCGCTTTGCTCCCGACAATGAACTCCAACCACAGATCAGTAAAATGCTTGAGGATCTGCAAGGCGACGGAACGTGACTCCTACCCATCACCACATTGCTGTCATCATCCCCTGCTTTAACGAAGCGGCGACGATCGGCATGGTTATCCGGGAGCTGAAAGAGGTTCGACCCGACGCAGCTATCTATGTCTATGACAACAATTCGACCGACAAGACCCGCCAGATCGCCGCAGCAGAGAAGGCCCTGGTGCGGCTGGAACCGAGACAGGGCAAAGGCAACGTCGTCAGGCGTATGTTCGCGGACGTGGAAGCCAACATCTACGTACTCATCGACGGGGATGCAACCTACGATGTGCAGAGTCTCAATAAGCTTATCGACACACTGTTGAATAATAACCTGGACATGGTCGTTGGTCGCCGCATTGAAACCGGCTCAAGTGTCTATCGCTACGGACACCGATTCGGCAATCGACTGCTGACCGGAATCAGTCGGATACTTTTTGGTGAACAACCATCCGACCTGTTATCCGGTTATCGCGTCATGTCGAGGCGCTTTATCAAATCCTTTCCGGCAGTCTCCTCAGGTTTCGAAATAGAAACCGAGCTCACCCTGCACGCGTTATCCCTGAACATTCCCACTGCTGAAGTAGAAACCACCTATCGAAGCCGTCCCCCCGAATCAGTAAGCAAGTTAAATACCTATCGGGATGGCGCTCGTATACTGTCGACTATTCTCCTGTTCACCAAAGAAGAGCGACCCTTCTTTTTCTTCTCGCTGCTTTCCCTGCTACTCGGACTGATCTCACTCTCGTTGGGAATCCCGGTGACGCTGGAGTTCTTTGAAACAGGGTTGGTGCCCAAGTTACCCACCGCTGTGCTCAGCGCCAGTATCATGTTACTGGCGTTTCTTGGTTTAACTAGCGGTATGATTCTTGATTCGGTTGCCCGGGGGAGGCGGGAGCAGAAAAGACTTGCGTACCTCAGACTGGACTGGCTCGGCCAGGCAAACTCGGCTCCTACACAGGTCGATACCTGATTCGCCGTTGCTCAACGGCGCCAAGTCCCATTCCTGGTACCATCAATCGACTTCTGCAATTCGGCCCTCACTATAGATAAACAGGTAATCAGTATCGAACAATGATCGAACCCGGTCGAGATAGCTGATCATGTCCGCCTTGGTCAGTTGTGCCACCATCCGTGCTTTCTGCCGCCGGGCATCAAACGTCGTTATACCCCGATCCAGTTCAGACCAGTAGCGTTGCGCCCGCTGGCCCAGGTTCTTATCTCGCTGGATTAACTGAGTAATCAACCCTGCACGATTAGCGCTGAATACCTCGTCACTCATGCGGGCAAACCGCTCCACCTGAACATCAAGGAATCGTCGGGTCCGCTCTCTCAACTCACGCGGGCCTGCCACCGGCGACTGTATCAAAAAACCCACACCGCCCCTTTCGTAAAACACCGGATTCATGGCCGAGACTACATAACCCAGCTGCTGGTCTGTTCTCAGGCTGGAAAAGTAAGCCGGCCCAATCAGGTGCGAGAACAAAGCGCTTCGGGACCTCGCCTCCAGAGTCGCTGCATCATCCTGAATGAAAAGCAGCATGGCCGCATCGTCATGATCAATTTCCATACGCACTTCATTGACACCCACAACGTCCCGCACTTCTGGGGTGAGGACGGTCACGGCGGCCAAGGGCACATAACGTTTGATCAGTGCCTGGAGCAATTCTGCTTTGCCCTCCGCGACATTGCCGTGGATCAACGCTTGCATCGAGACACCACTAAACAGCTCGTCTCTCCAGAGCCGCAAATCCTCCCTCGACAACGGCGCAAGTTCAGCCATTAATTCCGGCGCGGGCCATGCAGAACTCACCAGTTCATCCATGAGACGTCCATAAACCTGTTGGAAGGGTTTGTTCTTCGCCTGATTCTCCAGCTCCCTGAGCAGGCGATCCTTCAGAATAACGAATCGTTCAGGACTGATAGGCAGGCCAACCAGCCGCTGCATGACTTCCTCCAGCAAAACAAACTGCTTATCTTCGTAACCACCAATCGACACTCGTATGCCCTTTGGCGGTGAGGCGACCTGGTAGTTGACACCAGCCAGCAGCGCCGGATACGCAAGCGAGTTAAGGTCATCTTCCACCAGCATGGCATAGAGCCAGCCGCGAACAGAATCAGCGGCGCTCATCAGCCCTCCCGGGTTTCGCAAACTCACGTGGGTCACTGCACGTGGGACACCGAATTCAAGATCCGTGTCCACATAAATCTCCGCCTCTGGTTGTTTAATGACGGGTCGCGGTATCGCATCATCAGCCGCAAGCAGGCTGAGTGATTCCGGGAGAAACGGATTCGGTCCAGGCAGTGCAAGCATCGACGCCTCGACGCTGGCTATGGCAATGGGTCCTGTCACCAGGTCATAGCTGACACCGAACCACTCCTCTGACTGCTGACCGACATAGCCAGGACCGGCGATCGTCACCAGGACGTTGCCTGGAACCAGGCTTGCCAGGAATTCGTTGATCAACGAGGGATCAAATTCCTCCATCAGGTAGGGCGCTACAAGCAACTCGCTGGTCGGGTAATCTTGCAGCCGGGGCGATAATGATTGCACGGTGCCGATGGCCGATGCTTTTTCTGCAAATCGGAAGTCCAGCTCTGCAACAATAGCCTGCTCGTCGTAAATCCATTGTTCAATCCGACCCTGGCGGAGGAGATCCAGGTAAGCAAACAGGTATCCGGTAATCTCCGGTATCTGGGCCGCTCCCTTCTCAGTCAACTCCATACTGACCGACATGATGGCATGATTGTCGTCAATGCTATCCGGACCTGCAGCCAGACTATTGATCCAGCCCAGCTCACTCAACAGCTTGTGCAGGCTGCCCTCTCCCTCGTGTCCCAACAGATTAGCGAGGTAGGCAGCAGGTTTTTTGCGATAGAGTTCTAGAATCGGCGGTATCGGGAAGGTGAAACTCAATTCACGATAATCTTTCAGGTTGTCATGCCTGAGAGTGGCGGGCAGTTGTCCTGCCTGAAAGACAGGCATTTGTCTCTCGACATCAGCAATCCCCCGATTGCTGATCTGGCTGAACAAGTCGACAATCCAGCCCTGCATCGCATCGAGTGGCTCACGGTCGAGGACCACAAGGCCCATCTGATTGGCAGAGTAATTTTCCTGAAAAAACTTCAGCAGCGCTCCGTGGACATCGCCTGAAAGCGTATCAAGTGAGCCGATATTGAATTTTGACAGTGGATGCGCGGCATTCATCGCCTTTTTTTGCACCGAGTAGCCTCGCCAACCATCTTCCTTCAGTTGTAACTGATACTCAGACTGGACCGCATTTTTTTCCCGCTCAACATAGTCTCTGTCCAGCAACGGGCTGATGAAAAATTGGGCAAAACGGTCAAGGCCTTCTCGAAAGGCCTCGGGTTGCACATCAAAAAAGTAATTGGTGACTTCAGACGCCGTATAAGCATTCGATGAACCCCCATTGGCTTCCACAAAACTGAAATACCCATCCGGTTCAGGATATTTCTCCGTGCCGATAAACAACATGTGTTCCAGGAAGTGGGCCAGACCGGCCCGGTCTTCGGGATCATCGAAACTGCCCCTATAGACGGAAAGAGACGCCGCGGATTTGTCTGCCTTCGGATCAGACACCAGCAGCACTTTCAGGCCATTAGCCAGAACAAGATGCCGGTAGTCACGGCTGTCATTGGGACTTTTGATGATGTCATCGCGTACCTGAGGCGATGTTAACTGGTATTCGGGCAATACTTCCGGCGAGGAAGCACAGCCACTCAATAGAGCGACGACGGCCGTAACGGCCAGGACTAGTTTTATTTTCATAACGCTATGTTCCCACGCGACCGCGGAAGGTTCGACCCTTTTAACCATTGCCCTCGGTGACCATTCTACTGTTAAACTACGCTCGAACGTCGAATATACGAGTCCACTCCGATCATGAAAAAGGCCGATTGGTATTACTTTCGCAAGGGATGAACTTCCTGCAATCGAGCATCCAAGTTTTTGGAAGCCAACAACATCAGCGTCACGGAAACGGTTTCTGCCAATCAAAAGCTGCAGGCTTCTGACGCCGAGCAGCTCCTGGGTAGCGGCAACAAGCTGATCGCCATGAAAGGCAAGAAGGTTACGGAATTCAGCTTACAAGGCAAGGTGGAACAGGAAGCGGTCGAGGCGATGCTCGGCCCGACAGGAAACCTTAGAGCACCGACTATTCGTGTTGGCCAGACCTATCTGGTGGGGTATAACGAAGAGATATTCGCCGCGGAATTCGGTTAAGACGGACCTGCAAACCCGTCATTTGATCATGTGGTTACGTCTAGCGCGGCCCTGGTTACTGGCACGTCTCGCACTTAACCAGCAAACCATACTTTTCGACACCTGACCCTTTGTAAATCGGTGTCAATTGCTTAAGCTTCGGGCACTCTCGTTTGTAAAAACAACTGCCTCGACAATGCTCAGCGTTCATACCGGTCTCATCGTGCTACTTCTGGTTCTTCTGGTCGGATGTGGCGGAGGCGGCGGTGGATCATCAGACCCGGTACAAGCGGGTGATACCGCACCGAGCAGCAACCAGCCAGAACCTGAGGACATCCAGCTACTCGACAGCTCGCCCGCAGCCGGGGCAGCTGCCGTGGACGCCGACATCAGCGCACTGAACTTCTCTCACCTTGCCCATACTGACCTCAGCATCAGTTTAAGCGGCGATTGTCCCGGCTTCAGTGGCAGCTCGCTTCGCCGGAGCCTCGTGGATGTATCGGGGTCTGAATTCGAGGAGCTGGTCGACCATCACGCGAACTGCAGTCCAGCGGAAAATACCAGCTACCTGATCATCGCGGACGGCACCCGAAGCAACGACGAACGCTTTCGTGCCAGCCTGGCTTTCAGCACGGGCAACCGCTCAGGTGCAGCAATCACCGTCCAGGATTCGGTTACAACGCCGAGAGAAACAATCAATGAGCTGTTCGGTGACTATATAGAAGGTGCCTTGCTCAGTGATTGGGAAGTACCCGGACTGGTCGGCGCCCTGATAATTGATTTAATCACCGATCTCGCAGCCGATAGCTGGGAGAAACTGATCGAACCGGACGCTCTGTATGATGTGGTGGCGGAGCGTGTCACCTATCATTCGAGAACACCCTCTGGTGAACCGTCGGATAACCTGTCTGGCCTGGTCGCCAGACCCCTCATCGACAGCAACTTCGTGCCAAGGGACAGGTTTCTCATCCTCGCCCACGCACCCGGTTCGACTCCTGGCGATCTGAATACTGCAGATGCGTGGTTCATACTCGCTAACCTGTTTGCCGCAAGGGGTTACCTGGTGGTGGCAGCAGACAACTACGGGCGCGGGGCAA
>CAXPUI010000529.1:0-11606 GCA_964220205.1 Candidatus Allofontibacter communis
AACTTGAGGCAGAAGGCAAGGCGTAAAGCGGTTACTCAAGAAACAGCAACAATAATCAGGAGAGCGACATGGCCGTATGGGATCAACCACGTAGTTTCTGGACCTGGGGTAATGTCAGCGATGAGCCAAGCGAGGCCGAGCGAAAAAAAGCAGCCGCCGATATGTCGAAACGACGTGGTGTGGAGATTATACCGCCGCCGATACCGTCGCTGACGGATATATCCATCAGGTCTCCTCGCCTTGAGGTGCCGGCTGCCCTGCAGGGTTTCGTCAGCACTGAACACCATGATCGTTTACTACATACCTACGGTGGGCATGGGCTCGAGTTATTGAAGGCCCTGCGCGGTCAGTTTGATCACCCACCGGACGCAGTGGCTCATCCCCGGAGCGAAGATGAACTTGAAGAAGTCCTGGGCTGGTGCGATCAGCAGGGCCACAAAGCAATTCCCTATGGAGGTGCCACGTCGGTCGTATGGGGTTTAAACGTACCGGAAGATGCGGCATCAGCGGTGACTATCGATATGGCCGGGTTCAACCGAGTGATTGAGGTCGACGAGATTTCACGTGCCGCCAGAATCGAAGCGGGTGTATTCGGGCCCGACCTTGAAAGCGCCCTCCGACCCCGAGGCCTGACTCTGCGCCACTTTCCCCAGAGCTTTCCCTGGTCCACGGTTGGCGGCTGGATCGCGACACGCTCCGGTGGTCATTACGCGACCAATCAGACGCACATTGACGACTTCGTCGAATCCGTACGCATGCTGTCACCGTCCGGCTGGTGGGAATCCAGGCGTTTACCCGGCAGCGGTGCCGGGCCCAGCCCGGATCGAATGCTGATCGGCTCGGAAGGCAGTCTCGGGATCATTACCAGCGCCTGGCTGAGACTGCAGAAACGGCCAACCTTCAGGGCTACAGCAGGGGTTATCTTTTCATCCTGGGCCGAGGGTTACGAAGCAACCCGGCATATCGTACAGGCCAAGCTCTGGCCTGCGAACCTCCGCCTGCTCGACCCTGCAGAAGCCGAGCAAAGCGCCGGCCTCAATGGCAGCCAGTCGCTGCTGATCATCGGGTTTGAATCGTCGGAAGTCTCTCAAGGACCTAACATTCAGGCTGCCGTCACCATCGCCCGGGATCATGGCGGGCAGATCGACGCGTCGGACGTGATCATCGACGACGGTACCGGAAAAGCCACGGGACGAGGCGGTGCCGTAGGCGCCTGGCGAGACGCCTTTATCGGCGTTAACGCCGGCCTCGGTAACGGCCTTGGGCTCCTTTCAGACACTTTTGAGACGGCGATCACCTGGGACCAGTGGCCATCCTTTGACGCCCATGTCAGAGATAAAGTCGGTTCCGCACTTAAAGAGACCATGGGCGACAGCGCCAGGCTTTCCTGCCGTTTTACACACGTCTATACAGATGGCCCAGCGCCTTATTACAGTTTCTCGGGTCTGGTGACACCAGGAGGTGAAGACGAAATCTGGCAAACCATCAAGGACACGGCAACTGAGGCGGTAGTCGCTGCAGGAGGAACGAGTACACATCATCATGCCGTTGGGCGCATGCATCGTCCAGGATATGATAAGCAGGTCCCTGGGATGTTTCGCAGCACACTACGGGCAATGAAAGACCACCTCGACCCGAATAATATTCTCAACCCGGGTGTTCTGATCGACTGACAAGAACCAACAGTCATTAGGCGGTAACAGCGCAAGCCCGTCGACATGACCAGCAGTTGGCGTCAACCAGACTGAGCATCGATCCGGCGACTCGCCAGGCAAATGCGTCGTCGACAGCACCCGATCAACAGGCAGATGCCCCAGTACCCAGGCAGAGTGCCGCCACAAGGGGCTGGGTCTCAGCGTCTACAGGCAAAGGGTGTTTGCCTTAACGTGAACGCAGAGCACGCGTCACTGGCGCAACACCGACAAAACCTTCAATATAACGCCGACAACAGATGCGGAACACCTACCATTTCCTCAGGGAGAGAGATTAAATCGTGGGCAAAGCAGGGACAGGCACGGCGCCCCAGCCACTGATGCAGCAGCTGAGAGCACACCAGAGAGAAACTTTCAGGACCCTCGGACCAGCCGGCATCCTGACCATCATTGGTTTCATCATCACCTTTTTTTTCATCGAACCGGCACCACCACGATCTCTCGTGATTGCAACAGGACCTGAATCAGGCAACTACTATGCAGCCGGACGTGCTTATGCTGACTTTCTGGCTGCAAAAGGCATTTCGCTGGAGGTGCGGGCAACCGCCGGCAGTGTAGAAAATTTCGAACTGCTGGCCGGCGATAACAATATCGACCTTGCTATTGTCCAAGGCGGATCTGCACCATCAGGCATTGCATCAGGCAACATAGAGGCGCTGGCCAGTCTCTACCTGGAACCCCTGTGGATATTCCACCGCAAGGATCTGTCAGCTAACCGGCTGGAGGACTTTGCTGGAAAGAACATCGGTGTCGGCCCGATCGGCAGCGGCAGTGGAGCTCTGGCAACCCTGCTCTTCGACGCCAACGCTGTGGCCCCTGACGACGATGCCGGTACCCGATTTATCAACGCTGACCTCGAGACTTCCATCCGGCAACTACGTGAAAACGACGTTGATGCCATCGTCCTGGTTCTATCACCGGAATCACCCATCATCCTGGAACTGCTGGGCGATCCGGCGCTCGACGTCTTTTCTTTTGAACGAAATGCTGCGTACGCCAAGAAGTTCGGTTTTCTGAAAGCGGTAACCCTGGATCGCGGCGTGATTGACCTGCGAGAAGATCTGCCCACCCGGCCACTCAAGCTGGTGGCTCCCTACGCGAACCTGGTTGCCAGCCGGGCTCTGCACGACGCCATTATTCCGCTCCTCCTGGATGCCGCGACAGCGCAGCATTACAACGGGGGACTACTTGCCGATGCCGGCGAACTGCCCTCGCTGATCGGCTCGGAATTCCAGCCCAGCGAGATTTCCCGAGACTATCTCACCCACGGGCCATCCATGTTTCAACGCCACCTGAACTTCTGGGTCGCATCGCTTATTGACCGCGCAAAGATCATGCTGATTCCACTCGTTGCGCTGCTGTTCCCTCTCATCAAGCTGGCACCCCCCATTTATCGTTGGCGCATCAGGTCACGTATCTACAACTGGTATGCCATCCTGCAGGGGGTGGATAACAGCCTACAGAGCGAGAATACCGAGGAACTCAAGCACTACGAGAAGCAACTAAAAGATATGGAAACCGAACTCGCGTCGTTGGAAGTGCCGCTCTCGTACATGCAGGAGTTTTACAATCTGCACTTGCACCTCGACCTGGTGAAGCGCAGGATCACCGAAAAGAACCTGATGACGGACTAAGTGCCGAATTATCAAGTGAGCGTCATAGAACGAGAGGCAGAGGACCTGCACACGTTGACGACAATGGTAAGCTTCTCAACGGTTACGCTTCATTGGGTGCAAGGGGCAATTCAACCATCCGGTTGCATGCCCGCAGGCTAACCAAGTGTGGAGAATGTGTAGTGAGTAGCCGATTCAACAGTCAGGCCGAGATTGATACCTTCCTTGAACAACCCCGACTCGCCATGCTCCTCTATAACGGAGCAGGACCCGCGCCGACGGGTGTCCCCGTCTGGTTTGACTGGGATGGTCATGCTGTCAGGATTTTCGCCGGCGCCAGCAGTCCAAAGGTCGCTTATCTGAAAAGAGACCCCAACGTATCTGTACTGGTAACCAATCTGATGGGTGAACCCGAGGGCTGGGTAGCCTTCGATGGCACTGTAACAATAGGTGACTATGAACCAGCCGACTGGGAGGCGCTGATCGATCGAATGGCACCGCGTTACTGGGACCTGTCCGAGGAACACTACGCAGAGACGATCAATCAGTGGCGCGCGGTCCCGCAAGCCTTCGCCTCGCTGGAACTCATACCCGAAAAAATCCGCTCCGGTGGTTGACGTTCCAGACCGCGGCCGGAAACGAATCCTCCGCAAAACCACCCTGCCAGCTGGTACCTAAAGCGGCTTGCGATGATTCGATAAGTCGTTATAACCTCCTTGGACTTGTTACTACTAATGCCATCCTGCCAGCAGTTCTGAAACGTTGGGAGGCAACCGTCAGCGGGGACCAGATGACCATGAGCACAACCCATTACGATGCACTCATTATCGGTTCAGGATTCAGCGGGCTGTATGCACTGCACCATCTGCGAGACAGAATGGGCCTGAAGGTCCGTGCTATTGACGCAGCAGCCGGTGTGGGCGGGACCTGGTGGTACAACCGGTATCACGGCGCACGCGTCGATGCACCGAGCAGTCCTTTTTATGCCTACACCTTCTCGCAGGACCTGGTAGACGAATGGGAATGGACTGAAACCCAGACCTCCCAGTCAGCCGTACTTGCTTACCTGGAGCATTTTGCTGATCGCTTCGATCTGGAGAAAGACATTCAGTTCAATACCTGGGTTACCGATGCCAACTTCGATGAAGCTACTCAGCTCTGGCGAATTGACACTGACCAGGGGCAATCGGCCAGCGCCCAGTTTTTGATCTGCGCCGTGGGAGCTCTTTTCGTCGCGAACAAGCCTGACTACCCAGGCATCGAGGATTTCTCCGGCGAGTGTTATCACACCGGACGCTGGCCTCACGAGCCGGTGAATTTCCAAGGCAAACGAGTCGCGGTCATCGGCACGGGTTCATCGGGAATTCAATCAATCCCCGAAATTGCCAGGAGCGCTGAACATCTCACCGTATTCCAGCGGACACCGCAGTATTCGCTGCCAGCACGCAATCGCCCGCTGAACGCGGACGAAGTGTCCGGTTATCGAGAGAATTGGGAAGCGCTCCGCGGTTCAATGCGCCATCGTGGTGGCTGGCCGTTCAAAACCAATCGCCGACGCGCTGCGGAGTACACAGCCCAGCAACGACACGCCATTTACGAGGAACTCTGGCAGGAAGGCGGGATTCATCTCTCCATCAACAGCTTTGTTGGTGTCGTCAGCGATGAGGAACTCAACGCAGAGGTATCCGAGTTTGTTCGCAACAAGATCCGTGAAATTGTTCAAGACCCTGTTACCGCTGAAAAACTTCTTCCCGACTACCATTTCGCTACCAAGCGCCTCATTCTGGACAACGGTTACTTCGAGACATACAACCGCGACAATGTCAGCCTGGTCGACCTGCGGAAAGATCCCATCAAGGCTTTCACATCCTCGAGCATTCTCACCCAGGACGGCGAACACGACATTGATATGCTGGTTCTGGCAACGGGTTTTGATGCCGTCAGCGGTTCAATGCTGAATCTAAATCCAAAAGGCCGCGACGGGCTTAGCCTCCAGCAGAAATGGGACAACCGCTTCGACAATTACCTGGGTACCGCCATTGCAGGTTTCCCAAACCTGTTCATGATCCATGGCCCGGGCGCACCCGGCGTCTTCTTTACGATGCCCCTGGGTGCGGAATTAACAACCAAGTTCATTGCTGACTGCATCCATCATGTCCGTGACACCGGGCTAGGCGCTATAGAGGCAACGACAAATGCGGAAACAGGCTGGGATGATGAGATCAACGCCATCGCAGACCGGACTCTCTACCCCCAAACCAATTCCTGGTACATGGGGGCAAATATTCCCGGAAAACCGCGACAGTTCCTCGGCCATCTGCGTGGTTCCCAGTACTTCGATCGGTTGAATGACGTTGCGGAACATGATTTCGAAGGCTTCGTATTCGAGCCCGCCAGATCATGAGACTGGTCAGCGATGACATTCTGATCGATACCGGCCAGCAGAACCCCGTTTATCCCGCTGTTTATCCCAGCTTTGATGATTTCGCCTTCTGGAACCCCTCCTCCTGGACTGCCGGTCATCCGTTTGCGCTGTACCGACAGATGCGAGAGCAGGCACCCGTCATGTGGTCCGCCCCGCCAAAAGGGCTTTCCGGTTTCTGGTCCGTGACCCGTTACCAGGACGTCAAGGAGGTAGAACTGGCCCACCGTGTCTTTTCCTCCCAGCGAGGCAGTATCAATATGATGGTCGTTGATCGGAAGTACTGGAAACCCGAAAAACTTCCTCCCGCCGCCTTCAACTCTCTGATCAACCTGGATGCGCCATCGCATATGGAAATGCGCATGCAGCAGAGCGAGTTCTTTTTCCCGGCTTACATTGCCACGCTGCGCGACAAACTAGAAACAAAGATCGATCACCTGCTGGACGACCTGGAACGTAAAGGGCCGATTGTCGATTTCGCGAAGTTGTTTTCCGAAGAACTGCCCCTGTTCACACTCTGCGAAATGCTGGGCATTGACGAGGAAGACAGACCCAGAATAAAACTCTGGATGCACCATCTGGAGCTGGCGAGCCAGTTCCTCGCCAATCCCTGGCAGACTTTTCTCAGCGAACCACTCTTCCCCTTCCGCTTTAACTCAGTCGTCAAGGAAATGTTTGCCTACGGCGAAAGGATCATGGCCGACCGGCGGGCCAATCCTCGGGAAGACCTCCTGACCGTCATAGCGCAAGCGAAACTCGACGGTGAACTGCTGCCACAGGAGTACCTGGATGGTTCCTGGCTGCTTATCATCTTCGCCGGTAACGATACTTCCCGTAACTCATTATCAGGTACCATCCGGCTCATGACGGAGTTCCCCGATCAACGCGCCATGGTAATGGACGATCCCTCTCTTATCCCTCAGATGTCTGAAGAAGCGCTGCGCATGGTCTCGCCGGTCATCCACATGCGTCGTACGGCGGTCGAGGACACGGAGATCAACGGCCAGCCTATCGCGAAGGATGAGAAAGTCGTCCTGTGGTACGGCGCTGCCAATCGCGACCCGGAATTATTCCCCGACCCGGACACCTTCAATATGCACAGGGACAATGTCGGCAAACACCTTTCGTTTGGCCATGGCGTGCACAAGTGCCTGGGATCTCGTATCGCAAAGATGCAGTTGCACCTTGCCTTCGAGCAGATCTTCAAGCGTTTTCCCGCCATCCATTGGACCGGTCAGCAGAAGATAGCCCCCAATGCCCTGGTCCACGCGATATCCAGCCTGAAGGTCAACCTCTATGGCGAGGGCGGCAGCAGACCGACCCAGATCGCCGTTGCACGGTGATGGGCGTCCACATGTTCGGGCAACACGAAAAGAACTCCCTCAATGAGCATGGCTATTGCATCATCGAGAAGGTTCTGGGTCCCGAGGAGGTCCGGGAGGCACGTCACCGTCTGCTGGCTGCCGCAGAAGAGAGCGAGACCCGCGGAGTCCCTACCTATATCGAAGGCCTTGACCCGAATGCCAACAATGTCCGCGTGTTCAATCTGCTGGACCTGGACCCAATCTTCCTTGAGTTGATCCAGCACCCTCTCGCCCTGGATATCACGAGACACGTGCTTACGGATGATTTCATCATTTCAAACTTCACCGCGAACATCGCCCGACCCGGCAGCGAATCCATGGTGGTGCACTCCGACCTCGCTATCGTACTCCCGGAACCCTGGCACTCTCCCTGGAGCCTGAATGTGATCTGGTGCCTGGATGATGTCACCGCTGACAACGGCGGGACACGCTTTATGCCGGGCAGTCATCGTTATGAAAGAAAGGCGGATGTCCCGGATGACATGGTTGACAAGATGGTGGCCTTTGAAGCCCCGGCCGGTAGTATCGTCGCCATGGAAGGACGCCTGTGGCACACGTCGGGGGCCAACAGAACGCCGAACCAGGAACGGGCCCTGCTGTTTGGCTATTACAGCCGTTCATTCATTCGTCCACAGTGGAATCATAACGTTGGCCTCTCCCCGGAAACCCAGACTGACCTGTCTCCGGATATGCGACGCTGGCTTGGCCTGGACATAACAGCCAACGTCGGACCTCTCACAGGCATCCCCGACAGCCGGCAGACGGATTGAACAGGCGGGACATTCTCTCGAAGACTCATTGGCTAAGTATCGATAGCCAGGTATCCGTCCCCTGAATCTTGGTTACGTCACGCTGCCACCATTGAGAAGCTATCTCCCTGCTGGCAGACCCAGCTCATGTGGCGTTTAATAGGCAAAAGCGGAGAAAACTATGACCTTAGATACTTTTCGTCAGGAAGCCCGGGACTTTATCGATTCAAACTGTCCCCAGAGTATGCGCAACCGTGTCGTCAATATCGAAAATTCCCACGAGGTCTACGATACGGATGATGCCAGAGAGTGGTTAAACGCTGCCGCAGAACGAGGTTGGACTGCACCAACCTGGCCGACGGAATACGGCGGTGGCGGCCTCAGCTACGAGGAAAACCAGGTTTTCCAGCAGGAAATGGCATCCCTGAAGGCCCTGCCACCCTCCGCGGGCATGGGCCTGGC
Organism: Candidatus Allofontibacter communis; assembly: GCA_964220205.1. GTDB lineage: Bacteria > Pseudomonadota > Gammaproteobacteria > Pseudomonadales > Azotimanducaceae > UBA9659. Next base: position 8,323 of record CAXPUI010000529.1, read on the forward strand.
CATGATCGGCCCAACGCTCCTTGAGTTCGGTACCGACGAACAGAAGCAGCGTCACCTGCCCAAAATTGTCAGCGGCGAGGTCCGGTGGTGCCAGGGCTACAGCGAACCCGGGTCAGGTTCTGATCTGGCCAGCCTGCAGACCAAAGCAGTACTGGAGGGTGATCACTTCGTCATCAATGGTCAGAAAATCTGGACATCCGGCGCTCAGTATGCGGACTGGATGTTTGCTCTCGTCAGAACCAACCCGGACGCAGCGAAACACGACGGTATCAGTTTCGTGTTACTGGAAATGGATCAACCTGGTGTGACAGTCAAACCCATCAGACTGATCTCGGGGAATTCGCCTTTCTGTGAGACCTTTCTCGACAATGCCGTTGCACGTCGGGACGACCTGGTCGGGGAACTGAACAAGGGTTGGACTGTTGGCAAACGCCTGCTGCAGTACGAACGATCAGCGAGTTCTGTCAGGACGAAGAAAAAAACCAAATCCAGCAATCCTTACGCAACCATCGCACGGACCTACTCGGGAGAAAGCCAGGGCCGATTAGCTGACACCGACGCCCGTGAGAGGATTACCCGGCAGACCATGCTGGAAAAATCGCTCCAACTGACCGTGCAGCGCGTGGCCGCCGAATCCCAATCGGGCAAAGCACCGGGCGCAACCACGTCGATATTCAAGCTGGTCGGTTCCACCGTCGCCAAGGAAAGCGCATCCCTGAAGTCGGAACTGCGCGGTACGCAGGGCTTCGGCTGGGAAGGGGAGACTTTCACCGATGAGGAACTCGAGGCGACCGAAGGTTGGCTGCGGGATCGGGCCGTCACAATTTATGGCGGCACCAATGAGGTTCAGATGAACATTATTTCGAAGCGCGTTCTCGGTTTACCCGACTGAATGTATCGCGCTTAGCAGGACGCAGGCGTGTATCTTGATTTAGAGGACGGTACGCAACTGCACTACGAGGTCGATGGAGAACCGGGTCGACCTGCACTGCTGCTCTGGCACGGAGCCCGTTGTACCCTGAGACAATGGGATCATGTCGTGCCCATGTTGAAAGATACCTTCTTCCTCATCAGGTTCGACATACGCGGTGCTGGCCAGAGCAAAGCAGTCGAGGACACTGACTACTCGCTAGCAATCTACGCCACGGATGCCTGCCGCCTGCTGGATCAGATGGCGATGGATCACTGCCACGTCTGGTCCATGGCCTGGGGTTCCCGTGCCGCTCTGGCGTTCTGTGCCTACCACCCAGAACGCGTCAGGAGCGCCTCACTCTATGACCTGAGCATCGGTACTGCGGACATTCAGGCCCAGCAACAAGGCAGCAGAGAGGCACGCCGCAGACTCGCCGCAAAGGGGTACCATGTACCCTCTCTGCCGGAGGGCTGGAACCGCCATCTTGACGACGCAACTCTCGCTCAGAGCCTCGCAGCCGCGGGCAGAGTCGATCTTGCCGAACTGGCCACCAGGATTACTGCACCGGTGTTAATCGCCACCGGTGACCACGACCCCAACCTTCTTTCGAGTCGGGCAGCTGCAGAGACTATCCCTGACGCACAACTGGTTGAGCTAGTTGATATCGGTCACGGCAGCGTCTTGATGAACCCGGATCTCTGTGTTGAAGTGTTAACAGAATTCATCACGAAACACTCTTGAATGAATCATTCAGGCAAGGAGCCAGCGATGCCCAATGACATATCTGAATCCGACGCATGGTACCAGCGCGCCAAGGCAGTCATTCCCGGCGGTATATACGGCCATTACGGTTATTCGATCCGACAAACCGGGCCAAAGTTTTTCTCTAAAAGCGAGGGCTCAAGATTCTGGGACATCGATGGCAACGAATACATCGATTACATGTGTGCCTACGGGCCGATGATCCTTGGATACAATCATCCTGGTGTCGATGCTGCCGTATTGGCGCAGCTAAAACTGGGTAATACCGTCAGCCTGGCGGCACCCGCCCTGGTAGAGCTCGCCGAAACGCTGGTTGATATGGTAACCGCTGTTGACTGGGCACTGTTCAGCAAGAACGGCGGTGATAGTACCGCCCTGGCCGCGATGGTTGCCCGGGCCGCAACCGGGCGAAGGAAACTCGTCAAGGTCACCGACGGCTACCATGGAGTCGCGCCCTGGATGCAGGCCGCGGATCGGCCAGGTATCACTGCAGATGACCTGCAACATGTCATCGAGGTCCCCTGGAATGATATCGATAGCCTGAAACAGGCCATCGAACAAAACGCCGGGGACATAGCCGGCTTTATTTCATCGCCTTATGACCATACCGTGTTTTCAGACAACACGTTACCCGCCCCCGGCTACTGGCAAGGGGTCGAGGCACTTTGCAGACAGTCGGGAATCGTCATCATCATCGACGAGGTGAGAAGCGGATTTCGAATCAACCTCAAGGGCGCGAATGTCGAATACGACTTTACACCGGACCTGATCTGCTTCGGTAAAGCTATCGGCAACGGCTACCCGCTGGCGGCATTAACCGGCTGCGATGCGCTCAAGCAAGCCGCACAGGATGTCTACTTCACGGGCACCCAGTTTTTCAACGCCGCGCCCATGGCCGCCGCCAGGGCAACCCTGCAGGAACTTCAGAAGCTGGACGCAGCCAGTCTCATGAACGACTTCGGAGCAAGGCTAAATACAGGCCTCGCCGACGTTGCACGCAGCCACGGCTATAATCTAAAGGCCTCGGGTATCCCGGCCATGCCCTATTACCGGTTGACCGATGTCAGTCGTAAGGCCCACTTCGCCTGGATCGACGAATGCGTCAAGCGTGGCGTCTACCTGCTCGGATACCATAATCACTTTGTTTCAACAGCTCACAATGATGAGGACTTAAAACTGACCCTGGATATTGTCGATGCTGCCTTCACAGCCCTCGGCCCCGCGTCAGACCTTGACGAACACATGGACCAGACATGATCGCCGCGTACTGCTGGCCCCAGAGTGCCCTGCCGGGAGAAACGATAAGTCTATGCTGCCATACCAATGCGACGACATTTCAATTGGAGGTAATTCGCCAGGGAAAAACAGATCAGCAGGTGATGAGCCAAAGCAAGCTGAAGGGTTGCAAGCAGCGCTTCGATGAACAGACATCCCAGGTTGGCTGTGACTGGTCCCCGAGTCTCGACATCATCATAGCGCCGGAATGGCCTTCGGGTTTTTACCTGATCCGACTCGAAGATAGTGAAGGCCAAACGGCCGATGCATTCTTTGTCGTCCGTGCGCCTGAACCCAGGGAACTGGTGTTTGTACTGTCAACGTCAACCTGGCA
>CAXPUI010000530.1:0-2557 GCA_964220205.1 Candidatus Allofontibacter communis
AATTCGAGGTGATACGTATCCCGATGCGGGCCCAATCACGCAGCCTGAACCTTGCTAATGCCGCTGCGATCGTAGTTTACGAAGCCCTCCGACAGACCGGATTCTCGAGCATCCGCTAACTACTGGACGTTGTTGGTCTGAGCCTCTGCCTGTGCCTTGGCCTGCGCATAGACCGCGTCGAAATTCACTGGCGCCAGCATGAGAGCAGGGAAACTACCTTTAGTGACCAGGTTATCGATGGTTTCCCTGGCATACGGGAAAAGTACGCCCGGGCAAAAGCTACCCAATGTCTGAGTCATGCCTTCATCATCCATGCCTTTGATCAGAAAAACCCCGGCCTGCTGCACCTCAACCAGGTAAATGACCTCTTCAGCTTCGTTGTTGGCCGTCACTGTGACTGACAGCGTCACTTCGAAGTTGTCCTCGCCCATCGGCCTGTGGCTGGAATTCAGCTCGAGATTGATCCTCGGCTTGAATTGCTGCAGAAACGCATCCGGTGCCTTCGGCGATTCAAACGACATATCCTTCACGTAGATACGCTGAAGAACAAACTGTGCATCCTGCTGATTTACTTCACTCATCTCTCGCTCCCGTAACTAATGAATCGAGCTGACCGAATCGTTCCAACGATAGCAACTCATCACATCCACCAACATGCTTGTCCCCAACCCAGATCTGAGGCACGGTCCGCCGACCTGATTTCTCCATCATCTCCGCTCGCTTCGCAGGATCAAAGTCCACCGCGATCTCTTCATAATCCCAACCTTTGGAGGCCAGCAGTTGCCGCGCGCGGCTACAGTATGGACAGAACCGGGTGGTATACATGACGATTGGCTGGATATTCATGGTCATTTCACAACCGGCAGACTGTTGGCACCCCACTCGGCCATACCACCTGACAGGCGGCGGACGTCTTCAAACCCCTGGGCCTTGAGTTTTCTGCCTATGGATCCTGCATGCTGGCCCATCTTGCAGACCAGCACGATCGGTTTTTCCTTGTAAGGCGTGAGTTCCCCGATTCTGGAATCGAGCGCGCTGAACGGCAGGTTCATTGCTCCGGCAATGTGACCGTTACCGAACTCCTTGTTATCCCGAATATCAATAATGACAGCACCTTCACGGTTAACCAGCTTTACAAGGTTACTGGGGGTGATTGCCGCTCCACCCTGCTTACCTTCATTGATAATGAAGGCTACCAGCAGGAACACAAATACGCTGACCAGAATGTAATGATTACCGATAAATTCGAAAATCTGGGCGACCATTCGGTTGCTCACCAGGCTGATGAATAAAGTCGCGCAGTATACACAAATGGCCAGTAAAAGCCCCTTATCAAAACGAGCTTTTTCATCAGCCCGGCTAAGGATAAAATCACCGTTTAGACACCCCAGTTTTCTTTATGACCAATATCTCACCCACAGTACTGATTGTCCTTGATGGCTGGGGCTACCGCGAAGCCGCACCAGACAACGCCATCTCCAATGCTAAGACACCGGTCTGGGACCAACTCTGGCAGCAAAGGCCGCACTGCCTGATCTCTGGTTCCGGCCTTGATGTTGGCCTGCCTGACGGCCAGATGGGCAATTCTGAGGTTGGTCACATGAACCTGGGCGCAGGTCGTGTGATTCACCAGGATTTCACGAGGATCAGCAAAGCCATCCAGGACGGCTCCTTCGCGACAAACGCCGTACTGAGCCAGACCATTGAGGATCTCGCTGCTACCGGAGGTGCTCTGCATCTGTTCGGACTATTGTCCCCTGGGGGCGTGCACTCACACGAGGATCACATTAAAGCCGCGATCGACCTCGCCAGGGAACAGGGCGTTAGCAGGATTTATCTGCATGCGTTCCTTGACGGCCGCGATGTGCCACCGAAATCTGCTCAAGCATCCCTGGAAACGATGCAGGGACATATCCAGGCAGGTGGTGCGGGCACTATCGCCTCCATTGTCGGACGTTACTACGCCATGGACCGCGACAATCGCTGGGAACGTGTCGCTCCCGCTTATCACTTGCTTACCGATGGCACTGCAGACTATGTCTTTACCGAGCCAGTAACGGCCTTGATGGCAGCTTATGAGCGAGGTGAAACCGATGAATTTGTTCAGGCTAGCGCCATTCGGCCTGATGGCGAACCTATCCGCATCAACGACGGCGATACCGTCGTTTATATGAATTTCAGAGCTGACCGGGCTCGCCAGCTAAGCAGGGCCTTCCTCCACAGCGACTTTAATGGCTTCAAAAGGCACCGCCTGCCGAGGTTACAGCACTTCGTGAGTCTCACTGAGTACGCCACGGACATTCCCAGCGACATCGCGTTCAACGCCGAAACCGTCAACAATTCACTGGGTGAATACATCTCATCACGGGGGCTTCCACAACTGAGGCTGGCCGAAACAGAGAAGTATGCTCACGTAACCTTCTTTTTTTCCGGCGGCAGGGAACAGGAGTTTCCCGGAGAACAGCGGGTCCTGGTGCCTTCACCTGATGTCGCCACCTATGATCTCAAGCCCGAGATGAGTGCCCCTGCGGTGACCGATGCCCTGGTTGAGGCCATC
>CAXPUI010000531.1:0-12225 GCA_964220205.1 Candidatus Allofontibacter communis
CTCAACTGGACAGATGACACAGCGATTACGACTCTTTCGGGAAGGAGTTCTGCTACATCGGGAACGCCTGGAGGTTCTGCCTGGAAGTCTATCGCGCGCAGCAGGCTGGGGACTGGGTGGTATGGGGGTTATCGGGACGTTGGTGGCGGCGCTGCCGGTCGTCGTTGCCCAAAACGCCAGTCGGCAAATTCAGGCAGAAATACTGGAGCTAAATTCACTGGAGCCAAGGCAATGTTGGGGCTTCAGCCAGAAAGACAGTATTATTCTGGGTCGTTATCTAGGCGAGTCCGCTGAGGAATGTCGCGACGGACTGACGCAAATGAGGGTAAACCTCAGTGCAGCGGGCTTAGTCGCGACCCCGGCGATACCCAGGATATGGAACACATAGAAAGGAGCGTCCATGGAGCTAACCCCTAGAGAGAAAGATAAATTGCTGATCTTTACGGCAGCGTTGCTTGCTGAACGGCGAAAAGCGCGGGGGCTGAAACTCAACTATCCGGAGGCTGTCGCTCTCATCACCGCCGAGGTCATGGAAGGTGCACGTGAGGGCCGGAGTGTCGCGGATCTCATGTCCTTTGGTAGAACGGTATTGACCAAGGATGATGTCATGGACGGAATCGCGGATATGATTCATGAAGTCCAGGTGGAGGCAACATTTCCCGATGGGACAAAGCTGGTTACGGTCCATGACCCGATCATTTAGTTCATCCGGGAAGGAGGAGACGCTGCGATGAAACCAGGTGAATACGATATTCTCGATGCGGATATCGAGTTGAACGAAGGGCGGAGGACACTGTCAATCGAAGTCGCCAACTCAGGGGACCGGCCGATCCAGGTAGGATCTCATTACCACTTTCAGGAAACCAATCCGGCGCTACTGTTTGATCGGGCGCTGACCCGAGGCTATCGCCTTAATATCCCCGCGGGTACGGCGGTCAGGTTTGAACCCGGCCTGGTCAGGACCGTTGAACTGGTCGAGTTCGCGGGTACCAAAACCGTCATCGGTTTCAGGGGCGAAGTCATGGGTTCAGTAGCTGAGGAGCCATGAAATGACGACGATATCGAGAAAAGCTTATACGGACATGTTTGGGCCCACCACCGGAGACAAGGTCCGACTTGGCGACACGGAACTCTGGGTAAAGATTGAGCGCGACTTAACGACCTATGGAGATGAGGTTAAGTTTGGCGGCGGAAAAGTCATTCGAGACGGGATGGGTCAGAGTCAGGCCAGTGATGCTGAATCGGTGGACACCGTCATTACCAACGCCGTCATTGTTGACTTCTGGGGCGTGGTGAAAGCAGATGTGGGTATTAGAGCCGGGCGCATAACAGCCATTGGTAAAGCCGGAAATCCGGACACTCAATCGGGCGTCGATATCATCATCGGACCTGGAACAGAGGTGATCGCTGGCGAAGGGCAGATTCTGACGGCAGGCGGCATTGATGCCCATATTCATTTCATCTGCCCGCAGCAAATTGAAGAAGCACTGATGAGCGGAGTGACCACCATGCTTGGTGGGGGTACGGGCCCGGCAACGGGAACCAATGCAACCACGTGTACACCGGGAGCCTGGCATATCCAGCGGATGCTGCAGGCGGCAGAAGCCTTCCCGATGAACCTCGGTTTTATGGGTAAGGGCAACGCCAGTCTGCCGCAACCGCTCGCGGAGCAGTTGGTTGCAGGAGCAATGGGACTGAAACTGCATGAAGACTGGGGAACCACACCGCAGGCGATTGATACCTGCCTGACGGTCGCGGAACAGCACGATGTGCAGGTCGCTATTCATACTGATACGCTCAATGAGTCCGGTTTCGTTGAAGATACCATCGCCGCGTTCAGGGGGCGGACGATTCATACCTTTCATACCGAAGGTGCTGGTGGCGGGCATGCCCCGGACATCATTAAAGCCTGCGGGCTACCGAATGTACTGCCATCATCGACAAATCCCACCCGACCTTATACTGTCAATACGGTAGATGAGCACCTGGACATGCTCATGGTGTGCCATCATCTCGATCCCAACATCCCAGAAGACGTTGCCTTTGCGGACTCCAGGATTCGTAAAGAGACAATTGCTGCGGAAGATGTGCTGCATGATCTTGGCGCTTTTTCCATGATTGCTTCTGATTCGCAGGCCATGGGGCGGGTTGGGGAGGTGATATGCAGAACCTGGCAGACTGCCCATAAAATGAAAGTCCAGCGGGGTTTCCTCGCGGAAGACAGCGATGCAGATAACTTCAGGGTAAAGCGCTATATCGCGAAGTACACCATCAACCCTGCAATTGCCCATGGTATAGCTCACGAAGTGGGTTCGGTGGAAGAAGGTAAGCTGGCGGATCTCGTTCTCTGGAAACCGGCTTTTTTTGGAATAAAGCCCGCGTTGATCCTTAAGGGAGGAATGATCGCCGCTGCACCAATGGGTGACCCGAATGCCTCCATACCCACGCCACAACCTGTACATTATCGTCCCATGTTCGGTGCCTTTGGCGGCGCCCTGTCAGCGACGGCCGTTACCTTCGTGAGTCAGGCGTTCCTTGATACCGGAGTGGGCCCGGAAATTGGTCTGCGTAAGCGGTTATCAGCCGTAGCCAACTGCCGCACTGTTCAAAAGTCAGACATGCTGCTCAACGATTACCAGCCGGTCATGGAGGTTGATCCTGAATCCTATGAAGTAAGAGCCGATGGTGAACTGATTACCTGTGAGCCGGCAACCAGCCTGCCACTTGCGCAGCGTTACTGCCTTTTCTGATGACGATGAATTGTTATGAGAAGGCGGAACACTGCTCCAGCAACGATGTTGTCCGGCTGTCTTTTGATGAGCGCAACCGAAGCAGGGGGAGAGCGACAACGGCAGCAGGCGGCACGATTGCCTGGTTCCTGCCACGCGGAATCTATCTGCGCCAGAACGATGTGCTCAAGTCGGACTGCGGTCAGTTTATCCAGGTGATTGCAGCGGTCGAGCCTGTGTCGAGAGTGACCTCAGATGATGCTTTCCTGTTAACCAGGGCTGCCTATCACCTGGGCAATCGCCATGTCCCTCTCCAGGTAACACCCGACACCCTGATTTATCAACCTGACCATGTACTTGACGATATGATCAGGGGTCTTGGACTGGCAGTTGAGCAGGTTGAATCTGCATTTCAACCTGAAGATGGTGCATACCACGCTCATGCACACTAGTCTCCTTCGCTTGATGCAGCTTTGTTCGCAGACGCTACCGGTAGGTGCTTATGCCTACTCCCAGGCGCAGGAGTATGCGATAGCGACGGGGTGGGTGAGTGATGCCGCCAGTGCTGAAGAATGGATCAGTGGTGTTTTTCGCGCCGGCTTCGGTCGATTGGATCTGCCAGCCCTGGTTCTGGCCCATGCAGCAGCAGATCATGAAGACTGGGACAGGCTTGAAAAAATCGATGAGTATCTCAGGGCCAGTCGTGAGACCCGAGAACTGTTGCTTGAGGACATGGAAATGGGACGGGCTCTGCGGCGCCTGCTGAATACCCTGGACGTCAAGCATGGTTTCTCTCAAGCACCATCTTTTGTCTCCCAGTTTGCCTGCGCTGGTGTGAGCTGGGGGATCGCTTTACAGGACTTGATGATGGGTTTTTCCTATAGCTGGTTGGAAAATCAGGTTATGGTTGCCAGCAAATCTGTGCCTCTAGGCCAGAGCGAGTCACAGAAGATGCTCTATCGTCTTGGTGAGGCGGTACCAGGTGTGGTTACTGATGCCCTGGCGTTAGCGTCTGAGCCGGACTTCGGTGCTTCCCTGCATGGCCTGGCCATCCTGTCGGCGCGACACGAAACGATGGAAGCACGATTGTACAGATCGTAATTGGAGGGAGATTGTTAATGAGCCAGAGTAAACCTGCCTTGCGAGTAGGCATAGGGGGCCCGGTCGGGTCTGGGAAGACCGCGTTGGTGCGGGCCCTATGTCTTGAGCTACGAGAGAGATTTAATCTCGCTGTAATCACCAACGATATCTATACCAAAGAGGATGCGGAATTCCTGTTGAGGCACGAAGCGTTGTCGGAAGATCGCATTCTCGGTGTTGAAACCGGTGGTTGTCCGCATACGGCTATCCGCGAGGATGCCTCCATGAACCTCAATGCCGTTGATCATTTACTGGAAAGATTTCCCGATCTCGATCTGATTCTGATAGAGAGTGGTGGCGACAACCTTGCTGCAACCTTCAGCCCGGAACTCTCCGACCTTACCCTCTACGTTATCGATGTTTCTGCGGGCGACAAGATACCGCGCAAAGGCGGCCCGGGTATTACTAAATCGGACCTCCTGGTGATTAACAAAACCGATCTCGCGCCGCTGGTGGGCGCTGACCTCGGCGTTATGGACAGGGACGCGAAGCGAATGCGAGCGGATAAACCATTTGTATTCAGCAATTTGAAGGTTGCAGACGGTCTCGATCATATCGTCGACTTCGTCATTACCGAGGGAATGCTGGATCGATCAGTTGCCTGAGGCCAACTCTGGCAGACTGTGATCAGTACGTGTATGACCGTCCAAAAAACGGCTTGCGATAACGTGGGAGCACACAATTAATGAAAGGACCGACCAACTGTTTTTCTCCCGACCTGCTGGCTGGCAAGCTCGCACTGGTAACCGGAGGTGGTACAGGCATAGGTCGTGCTATCGCGGATGAACTTGCGCGTGCAGGTGCAGACCTTATCCTGGCGGCTCGCCGGCTGGAAGTCCTGGAATCTGCGGCTAAGGAAATTCGCGCAGAAACCGGCCGCAGGGTACATTGTCTGCAGGTGGACATACGTGATCTCGAAACGGTTAATGCGTTGGCGGAAGAGATCAGTGCGGGGTTTGGCCAGGTGGATATTCTGGTTAACAATGCCGGAGGCCAGTTCCCGCAGGCAGCGGAAAATTTTTCTCCGAATGGGTGGCGGACTGTTATTGACCTCAATTTGAATGGCACCTGGAACATGACGCAGGTGATCGGCAAGCAGATGCTTGCGGGCAAAGGGGGGATTATCTGCCAGATAACGATACCGGTTGGTCGAGGTAACCCGGGTCTTGCCCACTCTGGAGCGGCGAGAGCTGGTATTACTGAGTTGAGCCGAAGCCTCTCTTATGAATGGGGGCCTAAAGTGCGGATCAATTGTGTTGGACCAGGTTCCATTGTGACCGAGGCATTTTCTGCAACCTACGACGATGATGTTCTGGACGATATAGCAGAGACGCCGATTCCGCATGCCGGCACGGTGGAAGACATTGCCAATGGCGTGGTTTTTCTGGTTTCACCGGCGGGTAGGTTTATCACGGGCGAGTCCCTGATGGTGGATGGTGGTGTCTCTCGATATGGCTCGAACCAGGCATTGAAGTCTTCGGACTTTACACATCGACGTAACCGTGGCCCCGACTGGTAGCCTTGACCTGCCTGCCAGGAAGTGGCTTCTTCTATACCCTTATCGTTTTTCACGGCGTTCTGCGTTCATCACGGCGTTGTGCCTGAACTGATCAGTAATCTGTCCCTCGGCCCGGGAACGCTTCGTGTTGCGTGTAACCTGCATGTCGTGGAAGAAGAACGACTCGGTATCGCGCACTCAAGCGTGGGTCTGCGTGGCTGTTTTCCTGACTGTATTCCTGACGATGGTGGTACGGTGGATCTGGATTTTATCTGGGGCCTGCTTAAGGCTCAATCCAGAATATCGATCCGGAAAACCGGTATCTCCCTGGGCGCTGCTTTCGCCACATATTCAGCGAACTGAACAGAGACGTCAGCCTGCCTGGTCACCAGGCGTCTGGCTTCGTCGTCGGTGTACTCCACAATTCGGGCACGGAACCTGCCTTCAGCGAGTTCGATATCGATTTCAGGGTTTGTCCGCAGGTTGTAAACCCAGGCAGGGTTTCTGGTTGAACCAGCAAACGAAGCGAACAGAACCCGCTCACCGTTTTCCAGGACGGTAAGAACCAGAGGCACCAGCAAAAGGTTGCCTGATCTGGCCCCGATGCTGTTGAGAATGATCATCGGGTAATCAGCGAACATGGCCACTTTGCCATGGTTGGCCCGGAATTCTTCAATAATCTGATCGTTAAAGGCTTTCATATCCATCGAGGCATTTGACCACTTTCCCCGGCTCGTGTAAAAACCGTCAGAACTGACTTTTTTAGGAGCTATCGTGTCGGAAGCTGAAACCGTTGAGATTGAAAATCCGCATCTGCAGGGCAACAACAAGCCTATCTACGATGAGATTACTGCCTCTGACCTGGAAGTCGTTGGTGAAATACCTGCGGATATCAGCGGCTACTTCCTGCGGATAGGTCCTAATCCTTATTACGTTCCGGATGAAAGCCGATATCACATCTTCGATGGTGACGGCATGATTCACGGTGTACACATTACCGGGGGCAAAGCGACTTACCGGAATAGATTTGTGGCTTCGGCGGGATTGACGAAGGAACGTTCGGAGGGACACTGGCTTTACCCGGGACTCAACATGATCGGCGACTACTTGGCGAAAGGTGAAATGCCAGAGACGAAGAACACGGGTAATACGGCCATGGTCTTTCACAATGGGCAGCTGTTCGCCATGATGGAAGGCGGGACGCCCTATCGTATCAGCCTGCCAGACCTGGAAACTGAGGGTGAACATGACTTCGATGGGACCCTGGATCATAACTTTACTGCGCATCCCAAGGTCGATGTCAGATCCGGGGAGATGATGACCTTTGGCTACGGTATTGCGCCGCCCTTTCTAACCTATTCAGTGGTTGATCCGTCCGGTCGCGCTGTTCATACACAGGAAATAACCATTCCCAAGGGTGTCATGATGCATGACTGTGCGATTACGGAACGCTATACGATATTTCCTGATCTGCCACTGGTGTTTGATTTTGAGTCCATGATGGCCGGTGATGGCCTGGTTCAGTGGGATCCCGACAATGGTTGTCGAATCGGCGTCCTGCCTCGTCTGGGTAATGACAACGATATTCGCTGGTTCGACATTGAAGAAAGTTTTCTCTTCCATGTCGCCAATGCATGGGAAGAAGGTGATGTGGTCGTTCTTCAGGCCTGCCGCTCTGATCGCGGTGGTATCGTCACAAAACCGGGTAGTGACGTCAGGGAACAATTGGGTCAGTTACACGAATGGCGTTTCGACATGACCTCCGGCGCAGTCGAGTCCAAGCCCTTGGATGACCAGTATTACTGCGACTTTCCTCGTATCAACGACGACCTGGTGGGTTACAAGAACCGCTATACCTATGCTGCGAGGTTTCGGATACAGGACATGCCGGTTTTTGATGGTGAGCTGAAATACGATAACGAAACCGGAGACATTCAGGTGCATCAATTCGGTGAAGGCTGCGAGTCTGGTGAAGCTGTGTTTGCGCCGCGTATAGGAGGCAGCGAGGAAGATGATGGCTATGTAATTTGTTTCGTCTATGATGCAGCTGCTCAGAGCAGCGAGTGTCACATCATTGATGCACGCGATTTTGAAGCGCCGCCGGTAGCGCGGATCAAGATTCCCCAGCGAGTTCCGCATGGGTTCCATGCGGCCTGGGTGAATGCCTGAAAGGAATTTGAGGACAAGAAATGACAATATTGGATCAGTTCAGACTGGATGGCCAGGTAGCTGTTGTTACCGGTGGCGGTAGGGGTATTGGTGAGGCAATTGCATTAGGCATGGCCGAGGCAGGCGCTGATATCGTGGTGGCCGCGCGACGGACCGATGAGATTGAAGCTGTCGCGGAGAAGGTCAGAGCGCTTGGTCGCAGGGCGCTGGCTGTGACGACTGACATGATGGAGATCGAGCAGGTACAGGCCCTTGCAGAGCAGACGTTTCGAGAAATGGGTGGCCTGACGTGCTGGGTCAGCAACGCAGGTGGTGCTGATGATCGTGTGCCGAGGACATTTCTGGAGATGCCTGAGAGACAGTGGGATTTTCAGTTGAACCTTAACCTGAAAGCCGTTTGGACGGGTGCACAGGCAGCTGGAAATATCATGAAGGACAGCGGTGGTGGTTCGATTATCAACATATCCTCACAGGCCGCTAATCGCGCATCCCCTTATAATGGTCCGTACGCGGTAGCGAAGAGCGGTGTTAATAATTTGACCCAGACCCTTGCGACGGAGATGGGGCCGTTGGGGATTCGGGTCAATACAGTATCCCCGGGTCCGATCCCCACAGAGGTATTTCTTGAATTTACAGGGATGAGCGAAGAAGACATTCCTGACATGGGCAAGCAATTCGGTGTTCCCCTGGGTCGAATCGGCATGCCCGAAGATATTGCCCCGGCATGCGTTTACCTGGCGTCGCCCGCATCAAGCTGGATGACTGGCCAGGACATCACAATCAATGGTGGTCTTTAGCTTTTATACTGAGCCAGCTGACAAGGCTGCCGATAAACCCCAGTAAAAGAGCCAAAATCAGTCTCGGGTCGCCCAGGTGAAACCAGGGGTCAATGGGGAAGGCAATGGTCTTTGCGATGGCCGCGACTTTGAAGTCATGTGAGCCGGAAAAAGCCGGGTTGCTGGCGATGTCGAGAAGATCCCGGCGTGACCGGTAACGCATCGCAGCACCCGTTGTCCATTCAGACATCCCGGGGGCGTTCATCAGATCCATTGCCAGATTAGCAGCCTGGCCAAACAGAACAGGGTGACAGGCACGGCTGAAGAGGGCGGGATACATGTACTCCATGTACTTGTCGAGGACATCCTGACTGCTGTCACCGGGCGCAACACCGTTTATGCGATTAGGTTCTTCGTGCATCTCGATGACATTGATCATGACGAAGTCGTCACCGGTGTCTTCCTCCATAAATTTTCGTAACAGGGTCCGCTGTTCCGGCTGCGCGTCGGGATTGGCTGCTTCGAATAATTCCTTGTAATGCTGGATTTCCTGCTCCGTTAATGGACCGTCGAATGACGTGTACCAGGAGAAGAAGGCTGCGTAGATCACTGTCAGCACCAGCCACATCCAGTTAACTTTGCTCATGTCAGTTGCTCCAGTACGCGAATTCATCACCCGGTTCATCGGGCTTTGACAGATCACGGTCGATATTGATCGGCATGGTCATCGTCCAGGGCCATAAGGGCTCCATCTGCTCTGCGTTGTGGTTCGCAAGGGCCGTCCTCAGTCGTGCAGCGATGACTGGGTGTTTTGGCAGAAGGTTCTCTTGCTCCGGAGCGTTACTATGAAGATCAAACAGCCACTCTTGCCTGACTCCGCCCGGCGGAGCACTGACCATAAGCTTCCAGCGTGCATCGCGTACCGCCTGGGCCGCACCGCTGCGAAAGAAAAGGTACTTGTGCGGAGGCGTTGAATCGGGATCGGTGGCGGAGAGTTGGGCAACCAGGTCGACGCCATCAATGACCCGGTCATCGGGTGTCTGTGCGCCCCCAGCGGCTGCCGCGGTTGCATACATGTCGAAGTGATGCACTGGCGAATCGAAACGGATACCAGACTCGATTTTAGCGGGCCACCTGGCCAGGAAGGGCACTCTAATGCCGCCTTCGAAGAGGCTGATCTTCCAACCGCGATACGGGTCATTAACATCGGGGAGACCAATGTAACCGGCACCGCCGTTATCCGAGGTGAACAGCACAAGGGTATTGTCATCAAGGCCGTTCTCGCGCAGAGCTGCCATGACCTGGCCGACGCCTCGGTCCAGTGAGCGGATCATGGCGGCATAGACGCGTTCTCTATGCAGGGGGATATGGTCGAGCGCTTCGTAGTCTGCCTTCGAAGCCTGCAGTGGCGTATGCGGTGCCCAGTGGGCCAGGTAAAGGAAGAACGGCCTGTCTTTGTTCGCTTCGATGACCTTGATGGCTTCCTCGGTGTAGTAGTCCGTCAGGTAGCCGCTCGGCTCAAACGCCGGACCACCATTGAAACTGGCCGCGAAGTTAAGGGCGGCCCACAGAAACCGGTCGATGGGGTCAAATGCCTGTCGTGCTTCTATGACCTCAGGATCATCAAGCCGCCCGTACAGTCCGCTGGCCATCAGCAGACTCTCTGCAAAGCCCTGGTCATGGGCCGCCATACCGTTACTGCCACCGAGATGCCACTTACCGATATGCACCGTGTGGTAGCCCTGGTCTGCAAGTAACTCAGCCAGGGTTATCTCAGAGGCGGGCATGCCCATGTCATTAAAATCAAGGCTGGTGCTTTCGGGATTCAACCGTGATTCAGGTGCCAGTGGCCGTTCGAAAGAGGAGGCAATCAGGCTTGTCACCTGAGGCATACCTGGCGGTGTTGGTGTGAATTCAAAACCGAAGCGAGTGCCATAGCGACCTGACATGAGCGCCGCCCGGGATGGCGCACAGGTGCCATTAGCCGCGTAGCCCTGGGTAAAGGTTACACCCTCAGCCGCCAGGGCATCGATAGAGGGTGTCTGGATCGTGGCTTCGACACCACCATTGGCGCTGATGTCGTTCCAGCCAAGGTCGTCAGCCAGTATCAGGACTATGTTGGGCGGCCGCTCTGCAGGAGAGCGCTGTTGTGGGTCTGCACCGCTCGACCAGTTAATGGTCTGTGGGGGGCCGATATCGAGCCGGTTTTCCATTATCGTCGAAACGGTGAACAGCGCGATATCGATTCGGAAACTCCATAGCGTCAAGGCAGTTATGACGAGAAAGGAACTGATACCGGCAAACCATTTTTTCCTGGTTGTCATTCTGGCTCGCTCTGACTGAAGTCGCCTAAATCATAGGGACCACAGGTTGATTATTCAATGAACGGTCTTGGGCTGGAGGCCGTCGCTGTGGACGCCCTGGATCAACCGAACTGGTGCTCGGCTGACCTGGTGTTTGGACGTTGAGCGGCGTCCCCGGGGGGACGCCATGCTCAATGATCAGCCAGCTCTATGGAGTGCGCAGATCTTGTTGCCGGAAGGATCCCGAAGGTAAGCCAGGTATAAACCGCTGCCCTCTCGGATCCCAGGTGGATCCTCGATTGAAACGCCGCCGTTAGCCAGTCCGGCCTGGTGCCATGCATCGGCTGCTTCAGGGCTGTCAGCAGCGAAACCAACGGTGCTGCCGTTGCCACCGGACGCTGGCTGGCCGTCGATGGGAGGTGTGACGGAAAAGATGCCGCTGGGGGTAAACCAGAAACAACGACCCTGATCGTCCATTGTGCCTTCCGGGTGACCCAAAGCACCCAGTACAGCGTCGTAAAACTTCTTGGCCGTAGCAACGTCATCGGCGCCGAGCATGATATGGCTATACATGAAATATCTCTCCAGTTGTTGATTGCGCTGTTATTCTAGCGATTTAAGCAAGACGAATCACAGCCGGAAAAAAAATTGTCCGCGGGCGGCATACTTTGGATTTCGTGGTTAGAATAAGGTTGTGCTAACAAGGAGTTCGCCGTGGAAGTTGTCAACAGTGTTACCCCGACCGACGCCCAGGTACAGGGTTTTCTTGAACCCGGACATGATGGTCCCATATATATGTTGAATCTGCTCAAGTTCAGGGACCGGGCAGCCTATGAAGATGGTCGGGAATCAGACCTTACCGGTGAGCAGGCCTACCGTATTTATGGTCAGGAGGTAGCTAAGCTCCTCGTCGAGGTTGGGGGTGCACCGATGTTCAGTGCATCGGTTGAGCGGCTGATGCTGGGTGAAGTAGAGGAACTCTGGGATTCGGCGGCCATTGCCATGTACCCGTCCCGCCAGGCCATGTTCAGGATGATCAATATGTCTGAGTACCAGGAGATAGCTGTGCACCGAAGTGCCGGCTTGGCGGGACAGTTGAACATCGAACTGGTCAATCCGTCAGGGGGTTGGTTTATCGAAGAGGGGGACGACTGATATGACCGGTAAAAAGCGCCTTGCCACGACTCTCGGGTTTTTAGCACCCTTGATTGCAGTCACTACGACAATCGTGTGGTTTCGCCTGGCAAACCAGGTTGCAATACCTGTAGACAGAACGTTGTTTATTATGTTTTTCCTGATGGGTCCGGTCGCGGGAATAGCAGCCTTTCTGCTGGGAACACGGTGGTACGGTGGAGTTGCAGCTATTCCAGGTATTGTCATCGGTCTTTTTCTACCGTTTACGGTTTACATCAGTCCCCAGCAGGTGGCTGAAAATCCAATCAGCGTAGGTGACCAGATTCCCTATTTTTCTGCCATTGATGATCAGGGAGAGCGATTCGAATCTGATGCCCTGGCGGGTACACCTGTCCTGATCAAGTTTTTCCGTGCCCACTGGTGACCTTACTGTGTCGCCGAGTTACGGCGATGGACTGAACTGGAAGACGAGTTCG
>CAXPUI010000532.1:0-3826 GCA_964220205.1 Candidatus Allofontibacter communis
GTACCAAGTTTGCTGGCCAGGTCAAAGAGGTTTCGGGATGTCAGTTGCTGGTCCCGGAAAAAGATCACCAGATGTTTCCTTAGGGCTGCCTTTATTCGGGCGACCTCATTATCGGTGACCTGGCGCAGGTCGATGTCGTGGATGATGCATCCGATACGGTCTGTGAGCGGTTCGTGCCGGAGTTGAGCCATCAGTGGTCGTGAGTGCACTTGTCCTGTCGGCAGCGGCGGTAGTTCTGAAGATGAGCCGCTGCAAGTACCAGGCCCCCGATCGATGTGACGATCCGTTCACCGGTCAAACCGAACAAATGATGGCCGAAAAATGCAGTGATTGTCAGAATGCCCAAGCCAACCGCACCGAGAAAAAGCGTCAGCGAATCCCTGTGCCGCCGGCAGCCGATCGTCAAGGCAATGGTGCTGACTGGCAGAATCAAGACCATCATCAGCAGATGAAATACGTTTTCGCTCAGCACAGCAGTAGTCAGGATGGGAAATACCGTCAGCACAACCGGCAGCGCCAGGCAGTGGAGCATGCATATAGCGGAGAGCACGACCGCAATAGTGTCCAGGCGCTCGCGTTTGGTGGCTGTCTGATTCATAAGGCCCGGTGTTATAGCACAAAAGACCTGTTGTCACATCATCAGGGCAGGATCAGACGGCTTCTATGTCTACCGGGATGCCTGTCATAAACGACTGGTTCGACACTTTTTCATAGCTGCCAGGGCCTGAAGGCAGTAGATTGTTTGCGTTGCAACCACTGTGATTCCCTGCAGTCGTCATCGCCTCGCCGGCGTACCCCCAGCCGTGGGTCAACGCAACTGTGCCTGGTTTCAGGTCCGTATCCAGCTCAACGCGAGTGGTGACTTCTCCGAACCTGTTGAAGACCCTGACAATAGAATTCTCGCCCAGGTTGTGGCGCCGAGCATCTTCCGGATGGAGGTAAAGCGGGTTGTCCAGGTGTTTGGCTCGCTTCAATGAGGCGACATTATGAAACCAGCTGTTGATCATGTAATTGGTTCTGCGTGAGATCATTTTCAACTGGTTGGTGTCCTCTTCCTTCAGCTCGGCAAAAATCCCCGCACAGTGTTCCCGAGCTTCTGAAAATGTTGCGGGACAGCAGTCAATCCTGCCAGTCTCAGTCTGAATGACGTTATCAAAAAAATGCCCAGACCTGACAGGGGGTAAGACAATCGTGCCTTCAGCCTTAACGCTCGCGATGTCGAGGTCGCTCTGCCGCAACATATGGTCGAAACGCTTGAACAGGCCTAATTTATCAATCGTTGCCTGATAGTCCTCCAGGTCTGCATTGTCGGTGTCGAAACCCTGTGCTTGCTCGATGTGCCTTAGTATCCACCATTCCGGTCTGCGTTCAGCTGTGGGCGGAACAACGAAATCTGTGTATTGAATAAAAGGTTGTTTCTGCAAACCAAGGCCCGCAATGTTGATGTCCGCGCGCTCGAACATGTCCGTGGCAGGCAGTACGTAATCGGCGTAATCAGAGGTTGCGCTGGGATAGATGTCGATCACCATGATGAATTCGAGTTTTTCGAGAGCCTTTGCCAGCTTGGAACCGGTACCCATGGACAGCAGTGGATTGCCCGATACGACGATCAGGCCTCTGATGGGGTTTTCCTCTGCCTCAATCATGTCAGTGAGCAGGTTCCCTGGCAGGGAACCACGGATGCGCCTCACCTCGCCGAAGGCGGTGTCCTCGTAACGGATATCGCCACGGATTCGGCCCGCTTTGGAGGCGGGGTAGAAGCCACGCGAATAAATGTTGCCACCAGGTCGATCGAAGTTACCGGTGCACAGGCTGAGCATGAATAACAACCAATAGGCAATGGAACCCTGTCGACCCATGTTGACACCAGTGGACATATAAAAAGCGGCACTGTCTGCCTTAGCGATGTCCCTGGCCAGTTCCCTGATGGTGCTGGCATCCAGCCCTACCACAGTGGTGACGGTTTCGGGGGCATAGTCTGCGATAAAGGAACGCAGGGCGTCGACGTTGTCGCCATGATCCGCCAGCACGCTATGGTTAACAAGATCCTCGGAAAACAGACAGTGCAATAAAGCCGCCATCAGGTAGACGTCAGTATCAGGCTTGACCGCCAGGTGCCGGCCGATGCCGTTGATGGATTCGTTCCTGCGAGGGTCAACGAAGTGGATTTTCGCACCTCGTTTGGCTGCGCGTCGCAGAGCTTCCATGGGGTCCGCGATCGAGATGAAGCTCATGTGGGAGATTCTCGGATTAGCACCGAAGATCAGCAGCAGATCGGTATTATCAATATCGGGAATCGGGTGGATAGTGCTGGAACCGAATACAGCCTCAGAGGCAGCAAATTTGTTCGTGCAGTCCTGGGTCCCGGAGGAGAAGTTCCTGCGTATCCTGTTATTCAGCAGAAACGAACCGATTGCCGGTCCTGCAAGGGAATTAAATGCGAGGGGGTTACCGGTATAGGATGCGATAGCATCATCGCCATATTTGTCCTGGAGTCCCTTGATCCTCGCTGCGATATCGCTGGCTGCCTGATTCCAGCTGACGCGTTCCAGCATGCCTGCTTCGTTCCGTTTCTGGGGATAGTTCAGTCGATCCTTGTCGTTGTGAATCTCCAGGGTGGCAAGTCCTTTGTGGCAGGCAAAGCCCTTCGTCACCGGATGTTCACGGTCCGGCTTTAGCCGGGTGATTTCCCCGTCCTCTAATTCAGCAACCAGGCCGCAGGAGGGCTCGCAGACTCGACAGAAGGTTTTAACTTCTTGCATATCCATATTCTTCAGACAAAGAAGACCAAAGTACTGACAGAAACCCGGCAGGTCAAATTTTGTATACTCGTGTCCTGTTTTTTTGGGACCACAATCATGTTTGAAGGAAAAAGGGTCGTCGTTACCGGCGCAGCAGGAGCATTAGGGCTGGCTGTCTATGAACACTTCATGGCTCTTGGCGCCAGGCTGGTTGCTGTCGATTACAGTGATGACCTGTTACAGGCAACGTTTCCTGACCGGGATCAGGGCAATGAGTACCGGGCGATCGATCTGACCAGCCGTACCAGCTGCGAGGCGGGTCTTGGCAATGTTGTCACAGGTGGCGTCGATGTACTCTGTAACATTGCCGGGGGTTTTATGATGGGTGAAAAGGTCCATGAAACATCGGATGCGACATGGGATTTCCTGATGAACCTGAATACCCGGTCTATCATGAATACTGCGAGCGTCATTGTGCCGGCAATGATTGACCAGGGCGGTGGCAAGATCATCAATGTTGCGGCTCGGGCTGCGACTCAGGGCATTGCGTCCATGGGGGTCTATACAGCGTCTAAAGCGGCTGTTATGCGGCTCACAGAGGCGATGGCAGGTGAACTGCGTGACGAGAACATCAACGTTAATTGCATCATGCCCGGAACCATTGATACACCGAGGAATCGACAGGATATGCCTGATGCAGACCACTCACGGTGGGTGCCCCCGGCGCAACTGGCCAGCGTCGTGGGTTTCCTGGCTTCGGATGCTGCGGTAGCCGTCCATGGAGCCGCTATTCCTGTCGACGGATTAAGTTAGGACCGCTGATGAGTGATCAGATTCTGTATAGCATCGATAAGGATGACGTCGATAAGGGTGAAGGAACCCTCATTATTGACCGGCCTGCCCAGAAGAACGCGATGAACGATTGGGTGCGCACATGAAGTACCACACCCGGGCGCTGACTGAGTGTTTCAATTCAGCAGACCACCTGGAACGGGTGTCGGCCTTCCTGGAGCGACGCCCACCAGAATTCACAGGGTCCTAGTCATGTCGAACATCGGCGTCTGGCGACGCAAAAAAATACGGCG
>CAXPUI010000533.1:0-4239 GCA_964220205.1 Candidatus Allofontibacter communis
CGGTTATATCGTTTGCCCTTGCATTCATCGCAGGTCACGTAGACATCGGGCAGAAAGTGCATTTCCACCTTAATGAGGCCATCCCCCTGGCAGGCTTCGCAGCGCCCGCCTTTGACGTTGAAGCTGAATCGGCCAGGCTTGTAACCTCTTGACCTTGCTTCCTGGGTTGCGGCGAAGAGCTCGCGGATGGGCGTGAAGATATTGGTATAGGTTGCCGGGTTTGAACGCGGGGTACGACCAATCGGACTCTGGTCAATGTCTACCACCTTGTCCAACTGCTCAAGTCCGGTAATTGACTCGTAGGGGGCAACCTGTGGATTCGTAGCTCCGTTCAGTTCTCTGGCAGCAATTGGATACAGGGTCTGGTTAATCAGGGTCGACTTGCCGGAGCCGGAAACGCCGGTGATACAAGTCATCAGTCCAACAGGCAGTTCGAGATCGACGCAGTTCAGGTTGTTGCCGGATGCACCCGACAAGGTCAGTATTTTGTCGCGATCTAACGGGTGCCGTTGTTGTGGAACCTCAATCTTTCGACTGCCGGAAAGGAATTGACCTGTGATTGATCTCGGTTGCTCGATAATGTCTGCGAGGCTGCCGCTCGCCACGACTTCTCCTCCGTGTACTCCCGGGCCGGGTCCAATATCCACGACGAAATCAGCTTCACGGATCGCCTCCTCATCGTGTTCAACGATGATCACGGTGTTACCCAGGTCCCGGAGCCTGGTCAGGGTGTTCAGGAGACGTTGGTTATCTCGTTGGTGCAAGCCGATCGAGGGCTCATCAAGGATGTACATGACACCGACAAGTCCAGCACCAATCTGGCTGGCCAGGCGGATACGCTGTGCCTCGCCGCCTGACAATGTATCGGCGCTGCGTGACAACGTCAGGTACTCGAGACCGACATCCATCAGAAAGCCTAGTCTTGCGCTTATTTCCTTGAGAATTTTATCGGCGATTTTCTGACGCTGGCCACTGAGGGCAAGTGCATCGAAATAGCGGCAAACATTGCCCACGGATTGATCGGTGATATCCGCCAGGGACTTGCCTTCGATAGTTACAGCACGGGCATCAGCATTCAGCCTGGCTCCATGACAGTCAGGACAGTACTGCGTAGACAGGAACTTTGAAAGGTTCTCACGGATCATCTGTGAATCTGTTTCACGATAACGACGTTCCATGTTGTGCAGGATGCCTTCAAAAGCGTGGGCTCGGGTGTATTCATCACCTCGGTCATTAATGTAACGAAATTCTATCTTCTCCTCGCCGCTACCCCTCAGGATGACATCCTGTATCTTGTCTGAAAGATCACAAAACGGTTGGTCCAATGCGAAGTCGTAATGGGACGCCAATGCCCCGAGCATCTGGAAGTAATAGATATTGCGTCGGTCCCATCCAGGGATAGCCCCTTCGGCGAGGGATAGCTCAGGATAGGCAATGACGTTGTTGGGGTCGAAAAACTGCTGGATGCCCAGACCATCGCAAGTCTCGCAGGCCCCAGCCGGATTGTTAAAGGAAAAGAATCTTGGCTCAAGTTCCTGGATGGCGTGACCACACTCGGGACAGGCGAATCGCGAGGAAAACAGCTGATCTTCCCTGTCATCATCCATAAACGAAATAGCGGCGACTCCGTCGGCAACTGCCGTGGCCGTTTCGAAAGAATCTGCCAGTCTCGTTTTCAGGTCATCGCGGATTCGGAAGCGGTCGACGACTACCTCGATGGTATGTTTCTTGTTTTTGTCCAGAACAGGCGCATCATCGAGGTCCGTGATGATGCCGTTGATCCTGGCTCTGACAAAACCCTGGGTCGTCAACTGGCGAAAGACGTGCAGGTGTTCTCCTTTGCGATCGCGGACGACGGGTGCCAGCAGGTTGACTCGGGTGCCTTCCGGCAGGCTCAGGACATGATCAACCATTTGGCTGATGGACTGCGCTTCCAGTTTGATGCCATGTGTCGGACAGTGCGGTTCGCCGACCCGGGCAAACATCAGCCTCAGGTAATCGTAGATCTCGGTGATGGTGCCTACCGTTGAGCGGGGATTATGGCTGGTGGACTTCTGTTCAATGGAGATAGCGGGGGACAGACCTTCAATGTGCTCGACATCGGGCTTTTCCATCAGCGACAGAAACTGTCTTGCATAGGCGGAGAGTGATTCAACGTAGCGACGCTGACCTTCTGCGTACAAGGTATCGAAGGCCAGTGAAGACTTCCCGGAGCCGGACAGGCCGGTAATGACAACCAGCTTGTCCCGGGGGATGTCCAGGCTCACGTCTTTCAGATTGTGGGTTTTTGCCCCTTGAATAGAGATGTGATCCATGGAGGGTTTCGTAAAGCCAAAACGCGTAGTGTCTCAAGATCGGCTATTGCTCTGCAATCGACTCGAACAAAAGGTTTCAGTTAGGCTAACTCAATGCGCCTTTATGGCTGGATTTCCTGTACTCCGCGACTGCCTTACCCTGTCAAGTATTCTCTATTCTGCTATGATCCGCGGCGTGCAGAGATAAGCATTATCTCACCCCGCAATAGAGCCTTGCGCGTCAGCGCGGGCGGTTACAACCGGTATGAATCAACAGGAATTTTCGGCAGCTTCGGGCATCGGTCTGCTCTATCTCGTGCGTATGCTCGGGTTGTTCATGGTGTTGCCTGTATTGCCGCTGGCAGCACCGGGGATCAATGGTGCTACTCCCGTCCTTATCGGTCTCGCGATTGGTATCTACGGGCTTTCCCAGGCAGCGTTACAGATACCGTTTGGCCTGCTGTCTGATCGTCTGGGGCGCAAACAGGTAATAGGCCTGGGGTTGGTGCTCTTCATTGCCGGCAGTGTCATCGCAGGTCTGGCTGATGATATTTATCTGCTGATACTGGGTCGGTTTTTGCAGGGTTGTGGTGCTATCGCCAGTACGCTGTTGGCGTTGCTTTCCGATCTGACGCGCGTTGACCAGCGGGCGAAGGCGATGGCGGTAGTGGGTGTGGCAATTGCGGGCTCTTTTGGGCTGTCTCTGGTGCTTGGCCCCCTGCTGGCGACCTATATCGGCCTGGGCGGTATATTTTTCCTGACCGCTGTCCTGGGGTGCCTGGCTCTTGGGATTCTGTTTCTGCGAATACCCACGCCGGAAGTCAGGAGTGCCAACCTTGATACCACGTTGCAGCTAAGTATGCTCGGCACCGTTGTCCGGGACTTGGCGCTCTGGCGGCTTAACGTCAGCATATTTACCCTCCATTACCTGCTGGTATCGTTGTTCACGGTCCTGCCGGTGCTGTTTCTGACAACCGGTCGCATCGATGCTGCTGACCATTCGCTCTATTACCTGGGATTGCTGGTGGTATCTTTCATTGGCATGTTGCCCTTCATGTGGCTTGCGGATCGGCTTCGCGACATTCGTATCATGCTGGTTTTGACCGTTACCCTGGCCCTGGCCGCCTTTATGATTCTGGGCGGTTTGCCGGGCTACTGGTGGCTCCTGGGAGGAGCGACTTTGTTTTTCATGTCCTTTAACCTGCTGGAGGTGGTTCTGCCGGCTCAGCTTAGCAGGATGGCTGAAGCGGGCACGCGCGGTACCGCGATGGGTGTCTATACGACCTGCCAGTTTCTGGGGATATTTGCAGGTGGCGCAGTGAGCGGTTGGGTCCTCTCCAAGACAGATATTGCCACCTTGATGTACGTTAACGCTGGACTCGTCACAATCTGGTTGATGATCTGCTTGAGCATTCCAGTCTACCGAAGTGTCGGTTCGCGGACGATATCGCTGCGAGAAATGTCGCACCTTGATGCAAATCAGCAGGCGGAAGAGTTATCATCGGTAGCTGGTGTCATCGACGCGGTGATCATAAAAGAAGAGCAGGTTGCCTATCTGAAAGTAGATGAGGCGGCCTTTAGTGAAGAGAGTATCAGTGAGTGGGTTAAGCCTACTGGGCCGGTTACATAGGAGAAGAACATGGCACGCGGTGTGAACAAAGTTATCCTCGTTGGGAATCTGGGTCGGGACCCTGAGACTCGCTACATGCCAAGTGGGGGTGCAGTGACGAACGCATCACTGGCCACGTCCAAACAGTGGCGAGACCGTGATTCTGGTGAAAATAAAGAGCGTACAGAATGGCATCGGATCGTCTTTTTTAATCGCCTAGCGGAGATCGCGGGTGAGTATCTGAAAAAAGGCTCCAAGGTCTACATTGAAGGCGAACTGCGAACCCGCGACTGGGAACGTGATGGCCAGAAACATTACACCACTGAAATCGTTGCC
>CAXPUI010000534.1:0-4244 GCA_964220205.1 Candidatus Allofontibacter communis
CGACAACCGTAGGGGCAACCGCGCCTAGTACAACCTTGGCCTTCGCAACCACACCTTTTGACAGGGTGATACATATACCCGCACCAACCACGGCAATATCCATCTCGGTTCGTGGGATAAACCGCAAATAGGCATCCCCAACGTTGGCACCGCCCTTGGGCAGGGTAATCGATTCGATAATTTCGTCCCTGGCAAGCGAGAGAGTTCCCGGCCCTGTCACCACGTTTTCTATTGCGACTGTACGCCGTTTTTGACCAACAACAACTGCTTTTGCACCTGCGGCAACCATCGCTGGCACGCTGTCGGCCGCTGGGGAGGCATTGCAGAGATTGCCGACCATGGTAGCCCGGCTTTGGATTTGATCAGAACCTATCAGGTTGGTCGCTTCAACGACTCCGGGCCATGCTTTTACCAGAGCTTTGTTCTCTGCTAACTCCGCGCCAGAGACAGCTGCACCGATCTTGAAGCCATTAGCAGTCTTCTGGACAGACTGCATGGCTGGGATACGCTTAATATCGACCATGAGATCCGGCTCGATCATATCCATGCGCAGCCTGACCATCAGATCAGTACCTCCAGCGAGAATATGTGCACTACCCTTCTCGCTGGAAAGGAGGGCAACAGCCTCATTGGTGGTTTTCGGTGATTCGTACCTCATTACTATCCCCTACTTGATTGAATTGATTTGATTACAAAAGTTAGTTTGCCGACGCTGAACGCCGATTCTCCATAGTCAGAGTGTATCGAACTATTGCCTCGAGCAAAATAAAGGTTCCACTATATTTTCAGTACCCCAGAACAGCACGAAGTTCTGTTTCTAACTGCCTGATTTTTGTCTGCAGCAGCCGAGTGTTCCGTGGCCCCATTCTAATCATCTGTTTTTGAACCGGACTGAGACCCTCCAGGGCGCCATCTTCATACTCAAACATAACCACTGGTCGCTTGAGAGTAATGGGGGTCTCGATGACAGGTGTTTCGAGGACTCGCCCTATGGCATTGAATATAACCGAATCAAAATCCGCATCGCCATACCCCAGTTCACTATAGGCTTTCTGAAACAACGGTCTCAGTAACTGGTAAAACTCAGCGGCTCGGCGAGCATCTATGGAAACCACAATGTCAGTAAGAGAGTCGTAACGACGATAAGATGCCGGATCAAACGTATAGGACTCCTCATCTATAGGAATGACAAGAAAGGAGCCTTCGGGAACAAGAAACCTCACCGGATCCCTGGCGACCTGTCCTCGAGACAGATTGTCGACCACCGCAACAAATTTTCGAATAAGTTCACCAGGCGCCAGCCAGGCATTGATCCCTTGGTGTCTTGAAAGGCTGATAACCCCATCTCTCACAAGCTCGTCGCTATCATCGAGTGATGGCAGTACAAATCTGGGCTGATCAGGCTCAGGTTCTGCAACCGGTTCCCTGATCACCTGAGCTACTGGTTCAGGTTCAGGTTCAGGCTCAGGTGCGGTCTCGGGTGTCGCGGCGGGGATAGCGATATCCTCGGATACCACCGCTGGCGATTCTTCATCCGAAAGCAGTAAGTAGATTGTCAGACCAACTGCAACGAGCAACGCCATGGCTAGAAGAACAATTATCGACTTGTTTCCGGACATAACTCACCTTTTAGAGAGTGTTGAGCAGGCGATCAGACCGGCTGAACCTGCTCTCGAACTATTAGACCTGAACAATACAGACCTCCTGCGTGATCATGAGTCCCAATTAAGCAACCACCGCTCTGATCGAACGGTTGAACGGTGATTCGAGCAGCCCTCTTTCTGTCATTATGCCAGCAATAAGGTTATTTGGGGTGACGTCGAAGGCCGGCGACCTTGCTTTCACCTGACTCGGGGCTACATCAATGCCAGCAAAACGTTTAACTTCCTCAGGGTCTCGTTCCTCAATGACGATATCGCTGCCCCGTTCGGTGCCGGCATCTATGGTAGAAACAGGCGCCGCGACATAAAACGGAATTGAGAAGTACTGGCAGAGTATCGCCAGGTTCAGAGTGCCGATTTTGTTGGCCGTGTCGCCATTTGCAGCAATACGGTCAGCACCCACCAACACCATATCCACATGACCTTCTGACATGATGTGGGCCGCCATATTGTCAGAGATCAGGGTGCAATCAATCCCATTTCGATACAACTCATACGCAGTCAGGCGGGCGCCCTGCAGCAAAGGTCGAGTTTCATCAACATAGACATGAACACCGATCCCATCCTCGTGGGCTCGATAAATGGGCGCCAGTGCCGTACCCAACTCAGAAACCGCCAGACTGCCTGCATTACAGTGCGTCAATACGCGAGGGTTCGATGTGACGATCGGCAGGCCCACATCAGCTATTGCCCGACACGCATCTGCATCTTCACGATGAATTGCCCTTGCCTCCTCTTCGAGCTGTGTCATTCGGTCGGAAGACGCTCCCAAAGAAAGGTAACGGGACCTCATTCTTTCCACCGCCCATGCAAGGTTAACCGCTGTGGGGCGCGCACTAATCAGGAAGTCACATCGCGCGCCAAAGTCCCCCGTCATTTCAGCGCTGTCATCATAATCTACAAGCAGGCCATACGCTGCAGCGATACCTATCGCGGGGGCGCCACGAACGGTGAGTGTCTTGATTGCATCAAACACATCGTCAATGCTGTTACAAAGTCGGTATTCCTCTACATGAGGTAGCTTTCTCTGGTCCAGCAGTCGCAGTTCACCCCCCTGCCAGACTACTGATCTGGGTATATCTTCGTTCATACTCTCCTACCTGTTAAGGTAATCTTACCAAAGCAAGAAGGATTAAAATCAGGCAAAAAAGGGAGAAATACTTGCAAGTCGATGTTTATGGTTTTTATCACTCTCCCTGGGTGCAGGCAGTGCTGCTCGGACTGCACGACAGAGGAATCGATCACTCGATCACCGCACTACCCCCACTTGCATCCTTCATGAGTGACGGCATCTCGATGCCCGCCGCGAGCATTGATGGCGAACCTTGGCAATTGGAGTCAGTGGACATTCTGCAAAGTGTCGGTTGCGATGACATCTCCGCCGAAGAACTGCAGCACATCGAATCTGCCTGGCGGGGCGTTTTGCATCGGGCTGACAACATTGGCAGCTTCTGGGGTGGTTTCAGCCTCTCTGGAGATCAGGACCTGAACCCATTTGTCCGTCTGCTCAAGAACTACCTGCGGAGCTTTGTCGCGCTTTACTTCTACCTGCTGATCAGAACCATCAACCTGGTTGCGAATCCCAAGGACCCTGAAAACTATGGTGATCAGTTTGTTTATTTTGACAAACGGCTGTCGGCAAGCAACGACCCCTACCTCGGGGGGGCTGCACCAGACACACTGGATTATCTGCTGTTCGGCATCATCCAGTGTCACTGCAGCATCTATGTCCCGCCGGTGACAGCGCTGCAAACAGACGAGCGGCTCACCGCACTGCGTGCGTGGATTTCACGCATGCAACAGCGGTTTGAGCAATACCCTTATCTCTACTCAGGACTGTACTTTCCACCTCATAAACAGCCTCCAACTCCTGACTCAGGCATCAATAGGCTGGCGTTCTGGCTAGGCGGAATCTCAATGGTTGCACTATTCTATATTACAGTCCCGCTCATTATCTTTCTTGCCATCCGCCGCCGTAGCGGCTAGATACGCAATCCAAACCCCGCGACTTCATAGAACAAGAACAAGAACCAGACCCGAACACTGTCCAGCTGGCGACCCTATGCTCGCAGACTCGCAACCATCTCCTGCCGTTGATCGCTGTCAACGAAACCGAATCCGCCACTGGTACGGTCGACAATATCACCAAACCTCGACTTAATTTCGGCAACGACATTCGCTGGTTCGTCCATGACACCAAAGGTATTCAGCATTTCGTCGGTAATCAGCTCACCCATTTCCTGCCATTTCCCCTGTTTGGACATGCTGTTCAGTTCAATCTGCATCTCACCCCAGCCGTGGACACCCAGCACGTTCTTGTAGGCAGGCGTTGAACCGTAGAAGGCAATGCGACCTTTAGCTGCCGCTTTCTCCTTTTCGAAGGTCGCTTCGTCCTTACCGGAGATGATGAAAGGTGAGTAACTGATTTCGAAATCATCTCGACTTCGACCTGACTTCTCCCGCCCTCTGTCGACAGCAGGCAGAGTCACCTCGCGAATATATTTTTCATTGCTGAACGGATGAATAATAAGACCATCAGCAACCTCACCAGCGACCTCGGTCATTACCGGACCGACAGAGATC
>CAXPUI010000535.1:0-3478 GCA_964220205.1 Candidatus Allofontibacter communis
TTCGATGTGCTCGGTGTAACTGAGCCTGACCAACCCCTTGCCCATGGTCTGCTGGCCGCAGGGGAGCTGAAATATCTGGAGGTGTTTCTTGAGCATGGCGGCTCGTTCGAGAGCCAATATGGCGAGACACAGGATCCATTGATAGCCGCTGTGGAATCTGGCGAACCACAAGCGGTGGCCTTTATTCTGAACCGAGGGTACGACCCGAACACGGTGATAACCGGATCCGTTCCCGAGGACTACTCGATGACAGCTCTGAGCCTGGCTGTTCTCAAGGGCGGTCCCGAAATGGTACAGGTGTTTCTCGATAATAACGCGGGGGTCAATCAAGCGCCCGGCCCAGGGTACGTTTCTGCACTTCATGTGGCTGCTTCGCATGAGTCGGTTGCAGAAACGCTCAGACTGTTACTCCAGAATGGAGCCAACGTCGATCAGCAGGATAGCACCGGCGCCACAGCCCTCCATTACGCAGCTGCTTCAGATAATCCATTAGGCGCTCAAATTCTTCTCGAATTCGGAGCAGACCCAAACATCAAAACCAATGCTGGTTTTACCCCACTATCAACTGCCTCTAACTACGGGAATGGCCAAGTCATCGCGGTTTTGAGGAAAGGCGGCGCGGATATGTCCGTGCCTGATTCTAGCGGGATAACTGAGCTGCACAGAGCGGCAAAAGCCGGTGACATCGAAACGGTAAAGCTCGTTTATTCTGCGGCCCCGGGCGCAGCCTTGAAGAAAGCGTCTGACGGTCTAACACCGTTGATCCTGGCAATTACAAACAAGCATGTAGATGCCGCTGCTTATCTGGCCGAGGTCAGCCCCGAATCCCTGAAGATAAGTGGCAAAGATGGATGGACACCGCTGCAATACGTTCTCAATAGCAAGCGCAACTACATCCTTTACCCCGATGACAGGGCCCGCTTGGTCAGGCTTTTCATAAAGCTCGGGGCAACGATCGATCAAACCAACTCGGATGGCTTGACCGCTTTGCACATCGCCACGCTCAACGGCATGAGAGAGTCTATGCCGTTGCTCATAGGGGCCGGCGCTAACGTCAACCACACGGATCCGGAGAACGGCAAAACCCTGCTCATGAGAGCCGCCTCGAACGATGATCTCAAAGCTCTTGAAATGCTGCTCAAGGCTGGGGCCGACCCGAAGGCCAAAGATCACAAGGGCAGAACCGCGCTGCATCACCTGGCCACCAGGAATAAACCTCTGCAAGACGAAACCTACGCGACAATGACCCGGCGTCTGGTTGGCTGGGGTGCGAATGTGAATGCAAGGGATGATCGGGAGCGCACACCCCTGATGATCGCGGCTAGAACGGGCAATGAGGATATTGTGAAGGCCCTTATGACCAGTAACGCCAATCCTTACCTACGAAGTGATGATGGCCTTACGGCCGAATTCATAGCGCTGGAAGAAAATAACTACAACATCGTCCGCCTGATCAGGCACCTCAGTAGTCTTTACGAAGACTGATACAGGTCACCACCATCAAAAGGGGCCGTCTATCGGCCCCGCCTAAATCCCGGCTTTCCTTTTTCAATCTCTTCTTGCTCCTTTCGATGCATTTCTGCTCGATTCCGATCACGCTCCTTTTCCTTATCGGTTTGAGTCAGCGCAACAACCAGCATTACTGCACCAAAAACAACAAACGCTAGTAATAAGGTGCCGGCCAGGCTGCTAGTCAGACCGGTAACCCAACCAATAATCACTGCAACAACGATGCAACCGATGATCAGTCCCATGTCCGGCTCCCTCACCCTAATGAGCGGAAGACAGTGGTTAAACAGCTAACGTAAGCGTTGTATGTTCTCTCTGACTCGGTAATGGGCATTTGGATCTGACCGGCCATCCCGTTTGTCACTGATTCCATGGAAACTGCACCCTGAGATGTGACATTTCGGGAGAGGGCGTCCTGAGCAATCGAAAAATCAACATCTTCTCCCATGCACACATTCTTGGCGAACTGAAGTTGTGCGGCCTGGGTGCGAAGTTCACCTTCAGTAAGCTCCTGAACAACCTTTGGGTTGGGCTCAACCTGCATGCAGCTGAGGTAGTTCTGGTAGGCCTCAAGGCGATCGCCTTCGTCGAGATACTTGAAAATGGCAGCTGTTGACTGCTTTACAGCTGTCGCCTCAATGGCCCCGGACTTCAGGCTTTCGTTCAGGTTGGCCTTTAGCTCGGCCTTAAGTTCCGTAGAGAATCCAGCAGAGCACACCGATATGCGCTCATTGACTGCTAACTGGGCTGGATCTGATTCAACTTCTTGAGTACCAAAGGTATTGCACCCGGCGAGGCCGGCTGCAAAGAGCAACAGAATTATTGTTCTGATCGTCATGACTTTCCTCACTCCTTGGTTTCGCAAGGCAATGCATGCTTTGTACCGATAGTGAGGTATTGGTTTTCGATCAGTGGATTGAAAGAACGGTAGGTCAGTTAGGTCTAGGCAAGTGTAAAAACGATCAACACCTGCATAGTGATGACATGGAGCCAGCGAATCCGGATCTCATGCCGCAGAGAATTCCTGCTGCTCCACAAAATACTTCAGATCATCTGCTGTGACCCGGCAAGGCGGGGCGTCGGGCCAGAATTCTTCAGGGATCGGAGTATCCTTCCTCACTACAGCTTCTTCTGGAGGGATGCCTGCATTCAGCAGGTGGTACCGAAAGGCAGACATCGCCGCGCCGTGCCTGAGCGCTTCAAAGAGCTTTTCGTCTGTTACCGTTGATAGCGTCCAGGTGCGTATAAGAGTGCGCCTCATGCGTTCTCCGCCCTCGTCCTGAACGATTCCTAAGGAGATCCTCCACATTGGCTGGCGCTTTCCACCGCCGCTCGCAAAAAAGATCAGCAGGTTTACTGCGCGAATACCTGTTTCCAATAGGGGGTTTCTTGCCGGTCTGGCATTTTGAGCCTCACTATAGGCGCTGGCCTGTCGAATCTCCGATATCAGGTAAAGCCATGCCTGACTGAGTGACTCATCGAAGCTTCCCTGGCATTCCTCATCAGTCACCGAGTCCGTGAATGTCCCGTCAGCATGGAACAGCCGTATACGCCACTCTCCCCGGGCCCGGTAAATCTCTTTGGGGAGGTAGAGAGTGTGCCCTTCACATAGACGCTTTCTGAACCTCAGTGGAAATCCGTTGAGGTATACCAGTTTATGGGGGTGGGTAAGGTCATGTTGCTGAAGGTGAGCGGCCAGCAACTCTGGGTCACCGCCCGTTGTCCGGACACGAGGTTGCCATGGCGTTGCCATGTATGAATCCAGAATCTCAGCAACGTCGATGTGTTTCGGGATGGTAACAGGCATGACCCGGATGTCTTCCGGAACGTCGTCATGGTTTAGAGGTTTCTTGGGATACAAACCCTGCGAACGCAGTCGATTGTAGTGCCGCCGCACATCAATTGCCTTCCGCAAGTGCCCTATTAAGGCTTGTTGTAACGAAGCGAGGCTCGACTGTTCACTTCGTTC
>CAXPUI010000536.1:0-4285 GCA_964220205.1 Candidatus Allofontibacter communis
CTCTTCCGATCTCTCAAGATCTCTGACACTCTCAGGTGACAGACGCCGCCCACCGACTAAGGCCGCAGTCTCCATCAGCCGCTCTCGAACCGGCATGCGATCTCCCTTGAATTCTCTTACCTCGTCATCAAGGGACAACAGCAACTCCTGAATCTCCTCCTGCTGAAAATATTCTGCCCCGCGATCGCTAACCTCAGGGGCGTTGCCTGTGCTGGCGGAAACCAGATCCCTGAGAGACGAAAAAATACTCCTGATGGCGTTGCCAACGGGATCCTCTCCCTTCTCGCCTGAGAGAGATTGAGCGAAGTCTCGTGCCTGCTGGCTGGTGGCCTGTTCTTCCTCCCGGGAAGTTGCGCGCTCCACCCCCCCTGATCGACGACGTGATGACCCCTGACGTCGGGGTTTTGGTGCGGGTTCTGGTGCCTGGCTGTCATTTATCTCTTCCGCATCAGTATCTGAGGCAGCCGTAACCTGCTCTTTGTCCGCGGACTTCCGCCTAGCGGGAGTGCGCGCGACAAAAGTCTCATCGAGAGCCGGGAATATCCCGGCTTCCTCCATCAAGGCAGTGGTGTTCATGTAGAGCTTACGGAACATCGGCAGGACCCGCGCTTCGTAACCACCGTAAATCTTCTGCCGAATGTCCTGAGGCATATCAACCTGCCGGATCGCAGAATCGAAGGAGTGGGAAATAACCGCCACCCCAAGAGGATTGGCTTCCAGGTGCCCCCAGGAATCCACCAGCAAACCCATTCTTTGCAGCATCTCTCTCAGGAACTGCTCGTACATCCGTTCACCGCGCGAGATGATATTGGCAACAGCAAGCCAATCTTCAAATTCTTCCGTATTGACCAGGGAAAGTTTTGACTGCTCTTCAAGCTCAGCCTTTCTGAGGTCGTTGGCCTTTTCCCTGGCTTCAATCAGGGTCCTCAGGTCACGAGGGTCGTCAATCTGATCGATAACCACACCGAGAAAGTCCTGACTGACACCGGTTTTGGCTTTCTCAAGAACGGACATGGCAGCAAAGTATTCATTCTGTTCAGCGTTGGACTTGGCATCTTTCGCCAACTCCAGCAGTTCACTATCCATGTAGGTGAAGATCTCTGCTGCCATCTGCGGGATCGCCACTAACGCCAACTCCCGGAGTGCACTGATAACCCTGGTAACATCAGCCTGGTTCAAGACGGGTTTTCTGGACGCGCCATCACCGGGCCTGGTGCTCTCGTCACCCTTTAACGAGGTCGTCGGCGCCATGCGGCTCTGGTCGGCATACTGGCTGAGGGCAGCGAAAGTGTCAGGCGACATGCCTGTCAGGAGACTGATACCGACTCCCGACTTCATCACCCTGACAACCTTTCCCTCGAGGCGGTAATGTTGCTCCTTGCCCTCTGAGGGAATAATGAAATGGATGCCTACCTCGGCCCCGACATCGAGACCCACCGAAGGCTTAACTTGCTGGCCATCCTTTGGCAGCAGCAGCAGACCCGCGTCACAAAAGTCTCGAATACGACAAAGCCAAGAGCGTCCTGAAGCGGGGTGTACCAGTGCATTCAGTTCGATAGCGTGTCTGGGGCTGGCGCGTTTGTCCATACGTGCAGGTTTGCCAAGGGATCGTCATGATATCAAGGCAAAGTAAGGTTTAGGTAGCCCCAGGCCGGCAGGTCAGCGGCGGAGGCTCCGTATATTACCATTATCGCCTGCCGCGAGGACGATTCGATTACGACCCGCTCGCTTCGCATCACCCATGGCACCAGCACTGCGTTCCAGCAATTCCAGAATAGTTTCGCCGTTGCGATATTCGGCAATACCGATGGAAGCAGTCGTTCTGTAATGCGGTTCGGAATGAGAGACCTGAATGTCCTTCAAACTGTTCTGCAGCCGACTCGCGCAGACAGTCGCCTCAGATTCACGCGTATCAGACAACACCAGGATAAAGGTTTCGCCACCCACTCGAGCTACGCAGTCAACTTCCCGCGTGTGCTGCAACGCAATAGCAGCGAAGTTCTTCAATAAACTATCCCCTGCTCTATGCCCAAATTTCTGATTGACCAACTTGAAATAATCAAGGTCCACATAGCAGACAGAGAAACCGTAATGGCTCCGGTCACTCAGCGCTTTCTCCTGGTTCAGGGCATCCATCAGGTATTGACCGGTGCGAACACCCGTCAACTCGTCGTGTGTGGTCATTTCCTTGATTCGCTCCAGCGCCTTATCGAGCTCTTCACTCTTGAGACGAATCCTCCTATCCAGGATTTTCTGATCAAACCGCTGTAGAGCAGGACTGAAGACGAGGACAAAACCGAAAGCAATAATCATTACCGCTTCGGCTGCAATGTCCATGGTCTCGACATCTGCACCGTAAAAGGCTGAAGAAAGATAAATCGCCAGGCCGTAGACAGAAATGAAAACCTGTTGGTTCCTTGTCAACCGATTCGCACCCATGGCAATCAAGGCGAGACCCACAAAAAGTAAAATCGGCTTCAATTCGACGGCAAAATGCGATGTGATAACGACGACCGTCAGCGCCCAGAGCATCTGCGGCGTGACCATATCCGGATCTTTCAGGGTGAGATTCCATTCGATCCCTATCAGCAGAGCCATCAGGAAGAAACCCGCAATGGCTAGGCCACTGAGCGCCAGCAAACCCGCGGGCGCCAGGTCAAGGGCACCAATCGCAAAGAGAATCCAACACATGACCAGGTGCACAAATATCCCGGTACCCAGCGTTGCAACCCGGTAAACGCGAGTCTGCTGAAGGATTGAGGTTTCTTCGTCGGTACTCATCTACATCAACATTCCAGATAAAGCGATGTCATTGTAGACACCTGACTCCCAAGTCTCCCTGAGACAAACCTGAAGAATGTAAATGACTTGTAAATAAGTTAGATCAGGTTGCCGTCCTGACTCTTGATACTGCATCGAGCCAGCCCTGGTAGAGGTCATTAGCCTCATCCGCCGACATCAGCGCATCAAACCGCTTTTCCAGCTGCCAGCGCTCAGCAATTTCATCGATACTGCTAAACAGTCCAGCCTGCAGCCCGGCGAGATAAGCTACACCCAAAGCTGTGGTTTCGATAACTTTCGGCCGATCCACGGTAATCTGCAGGATATCAGCCAAGTGTTGAGTGACCCAGTTGTTCGCTACCATCCCCCCGTCAACCCTCAGAACCGTGGGCAAAGCACCATCCTCACGTATGGCTGATAACAAGTCCTGAGTTTGAAAGCAGACAGACTGCAAGGTTGCCGTAACAATGTCGGCAATGCCTGAATCACGGGTTAAACCTAGAATCGCACCCCGTGCCTGCGGGTCCCAGTAAGGTGCCCCAAGACCAGTAAAGGCAGGTACGAGGTAGACACCGTGAGACACGGAGTGCTGCTCCGCAATAGCCTCCGTATCTGAAGCATGAGCGACCAACTTCAATCCATCACGAAGCCATTGCACCGCTGCGCCGGCGATAAAGATGCTGCCCTCAAGCCCATAGGTGACCTTGTTATCCAGGCGATAAGCAACCGTCGTGAGAAGCTTGTTCGACGACTGAATAGCGGTGTCACCCGTATTCACGATAACAAAACACCCTGTGCCATAGGTGCTTTTAATCATCCCCTCCTGAAAACAGCCCTGACCAATCAAGGCTGCCTGCTGATCGCCGGCGATTCCCAATATCGGTACCGGTGAACCCAGCAGCGCTGGTTCGGTAACGCCGAATTCCGCAGCACAATCTTCCACGTCCGGTAGCATACTGGCAGGGATCTCCATTTTTGCCAGCAACTCCTCATCCCACGCCTGATCATGGATATTGAACAGCATGGTCCGCGAAGCGTTGGTCGCATCGGTCTTATGTGACGCCCCACCCGTCAATCGCCACAGCAGGTAAGTGTCAATCGTTCCAAACAGCAGGTCGCCCGCCACAGCCCGCTCCCTGGCACCATCAACATGGTCAAGGATCCACTTGAGCTTGGTCGCCGAGAAATAAGGATCCAGGATGAGACCCGTTTTCGACGTGACTGCAGGCTCATATCCTTCAGCACGGAGCTCATCGCAGAAAGCCGCCGTACGGCGATCCTGCCAGACGATTGCATTGTAGACTGACTCTCCGGTTCGCCGATCCCAGACAACTGTTGTCTCACGTTGATTGGTAATGCCTATACCCGCAATCGCGGCGGCATCCACATGGTTCTCGGCAAGCACCGTCTGGCAGACATTGAGCGTCGAACTCCAGATATCTTCAGGATCATGCTCTACCCAGCCATCATCAGGGAAATACTGGGTAAACTCCTGTTGAGCCAC
>CAXPUI010000537.1:0-4885 GCA_964220205.1 Candidatus Allofontibacter communis
GGACTGCTGCTTTCCTGTCGAGGCATAATTCCTGGCATCGGCTACGTTAACAGCCTTGAAGCGAACGATGACAAGAAAGAGCTCGATCAACTGGTCGAGGCCAGTAAAAAACAGTACAAGGGCAGGGAATTGAAGGGCAAAACCCTGGGTATCCTCGGGCTGGGTGCGATCGGCTCCATGGTGGCTGATATGGCACTGCACATGGATATGTCCGTCCTCGGGTATGATCCCGCGATATCCGTAGAAGCCGCCTGGCGACTGTCGAGCAGGGTGGAACGGATGGAAAGTATGGCAATGCTGTTCGGCCGATCAGATATCATCTCGCTGCATGTGCCGGCGCTGGATTCTACGCGCGGCATGATTAACAGCGAGGCTCTGGCTCAATTTCGTCAGGGTGCGGTTTTGCTGAACTTCTCGCGTGAAGAAATCGTTGACAGCCAGGCGATCGCTGACGCATTGGACAGCGGTCAAATCTCCCAATACATATCAGATTTCCCAACGCCTGGACTGATAGGTAAAGCCGGCGTTATATCGACCCCTCATCTGGGTGCCAGCACAGATGAGGCGGAAGAAAACTGTGCCGTCATGGTCGCAGATCAGATCCGGGATTTTCTGGAAAACGGTAATATCAAGAATTCCGTGAACTTTCCGGCGCTGAACCTCGAACGTTCGCCGGACTGTTACCGTATCGCATTCGCGAACAAGAATGTGCCACGGATCCTGGGTAGTGTCCTGTCCATCCTGGCGGAACACGATATCAACGTGGTGGACATGTTGAACAAAAGTCGGGACGACGTTGCCTATAACATCATGGATATCGAGACTGAACCTACTGATGAGCTGATAGCGGAGATTCTTGGCATTGAGGGGGTGGTTAAAGTGCGGACCTTTGCAGAAGTCGGTGGTTAGACAGACCGATCCCGAATGAAAAATCTTGCGGGGGAGAGCATGCGTTGCTGTTTCAGATCAATGGCCCCGGGTTCCCCGAAGAGTTTAGCCACGAGATGTTCTGCTGAAAGCCGTGCGTGTGTTGCGCCGCGCGATCCGAAGGCCGTGCAGAAGTAAAGACCACTGATATAGTCGCTGATATCGTTAACCCGACGGGCGTCCCCCAGTTGTTCCCAGTCAGGAGCCGCCCCAACGATGGGCAGGCGATCCCTGGAAACTGCTCTGACCCCGGTGTGAGTCTCGATGCACTCCGGGGTAAACGCCAACAGTGCTGCGGCAGATTCCAGCAGCAGTCGGGTATCTGCCGGATTGGCATCCAGAGAATCGTGCCGCGCGTACGTCCCGCTGACAACGGAGCGCCCTTCGTGAGTTGGGAGTATGGAGACATCGCCGTTAATGACCTGTTCCACAGCCTTTGACGCAATACTGATAGCCTGTCCGTGTATCGCGCGAACTTGGAGCTCCGCTGGCAAGAGAGCCCGGCCGGACCCGGTTGCAAGAATGACGTGTTGAGCCTGGTAATCGCGCTTGTTACCGCGGAGCAGCCAGTCGCTCTGGGTGGCCTGCAGGTCTTGGATCTCATCGCTGGTAACTGGGAGAGCTAGCTGTTCATGGAGCTCGGCATAGGACAGCCAGCCGGCCTCGCTGACATCGATGCTGCCGTCCGCTCCCCGCTTCATGATAGTGTCAGGGAACTGTCCCGAAATCTTTTGTAGTCGCTCGCGGTCCCTGTTCTCACCGGTAAGCCACCGAAGGCCCGAGTGGTGGTAGCCGGGTGAAGTCTTCATGTATTGATAGGCCAGCAGCGAATAACGGTAGCGGGCCTCCGCCTGTACTGCCAACTGAGGTTTCACTGCCAGTTGGGGAATTCCTGAGGCGCCCGTACCGCCATCAATGATCCTGGGTTCTACAGAGCGTCGTTGCAGGGCCTCGGCACAGTAGAGGCCGGCCAGTCCCGCGCCGATAATGCTCACATCGGCGAGAAGGTGTCGCCCAGCTTGCCACTCGCCTGGAACCGTGGCTTGCAGCATCTCTTTTTTCCCTCCAAAACCCGGTTTTTTCCTGACCAGGAAACCAGCTTTTTCCAGCCCTCGGCGCACCTGTCCCGCAGCGGTGTAGGTGGCAACGCCTGCTCCGGGCCTGGAGCGGGCGAACATCTTTCGATAAAGCGAGGACTGCCACATGGCGTCGTTCCTCCGGGGTGCAAAACCGTCGAGAAACCAGAAGTCAGCTTCGACATCCAGGTTGGCCAGTGCTGTGTCGACATCATCCAGCACCAGAACCAGTCTGATGTTGCTTGCAAGCCAGATAACATGCTGGCCCCGGTAAGGAGGTGGGTATTGCTGCTGCAAAATGTCTGCGTGAGCGAAATTATGCAGGTGCAGGCATCTGACCAATGCCGTTGGCGTTACCGGGTGGCGCTCTATGGATACCAGGTTGAGTCGGCAATCCAGCGGCATACTGCGCCAGTGTTCAGCGGCCAGCAGGCAGTTGATACCGAAGCCAAAGCCTAGTTCACAAACAGTCACCTGTTGAGATCCCCGGCACTTTCCGGTCTGCTGCATCAGCGGGTCGATAAAGACGTGTTGCTTCTCCTGCAGCGCGCCGGCGCGATGCCAGTAGATGTCCTGATACAAGGTCGAGTAGGGTGCCTCGTTCTGCCAATCAAGCTTGGCGTTATCGCATAGATAGCTGTCTGTCATTGACCCGTGGCAATGGGGCGATCAGGGTCGGTGATCCAGCCGCTCCAGGATCCCGGATAAAGGGCTGGCTCTTCGAAGCCTGCCAGCATAAGGGCGAGTATGTTATGGGTAGCGGTCACACCCGAACCGCAGTAGCAGATAAGCTCGTTGCTGAACTGATTGTCAGGTATCAGGTCCTTGAACCTGGCTCGTAACTCTGCTGGTTTCTGGAACAAGCCATCGTTGAGATTCTCGATGAAGGGTGCGCAGACTGCACCGGGGATGTGTCCGGCGATAGGGTCGATGGGTTCTTCCAGACCCAGATACCGATTTTCCTCGCGAGCGTCGATGAGTGTACTGTTTGTTTCGAGCAGCTCATCGGCATTGCGCACCCGGGTCAGTGGATCGCGGATAGCGAAGTTGCCTCGGCTTGCAGCCACCGAGGTGGTTGTGATGGGTAGTCCTTCTGCCTGCCAGGCCTGAATCCCGCCATCAAGCACGTAGACGTCCTCATGTCCGAGCCAACGGATCATCCACCACAGGCGCGCTGCGTAGGCGCCGACATTCTGGTCATAGCAGATGATGGTGGAATCCCGGTTGACACCGAAGGCCCTCAGTCGCTCGGCGAATTGCTCCCGACCGGGTAGAGGATGTCGACCTTCGCGACCGGCTTCTGCGCTCAGATCCCTGTCAAGATCAGCATAATGGGCGCCGGGTATATGACCGGTATCGTATTGCGCACGACCCGCTGTTGGATCGGTCAGGTTGAAACTGCAATCAAATACATGGCAAGCCTGCTGATTGCTCAACTCTTTCGCTGTGATCAGTAAACCCATTGCTCTATCCGCCCGATAATTTGACGCAGTACCCTTTGCCTTCAAGTACTTCTTTCAGCTGATCCCGTTTGTCTCCCTGAATAAGTATGTCTGGACCGTTGATTGATCCACCGACACCGCAGGCGTTTTTCAGTTCTTTTGCCAGGGTTTTGAGTTCATTGCCGGTCAGGGGCAGGCCGCTAACCAGGGTAACGGCTTTACCATTCCTGCCTTTTACCTGTCGCTGCAGCCTGACAATCCCATCGCTGACGCTGTCAGCAGGTGGCTGCGTTGTGTGGCTGCAGTTGCAGCTTGCCTTCGGCTGGCCGCAGGCTTTGCAATGGCGGCCCTGATCGGTTGAGTACACCGTGTGCTTGCGTGCCATGGCTAGCCGTCAGAGTAGATGAACACTGATAGTACTGTTTCCTGTCGGGTCAGCAAACAGAAGTGCATCAAATTGAAGATAAAGCGGTTAAGTAAGTCGTGAAGATCGTCTTCATTGAGCTGCAACGAAGAGATATCTGCTGACTCAGCCCAGTTGGCGCTGATGGCATCAATGTCGTCCTCTGCGAGCTCTGCCAGATGCTCGACGATGGTGGCGTCGAGTTTGAAGACATAAGGACCGTAAGGACTGAATTCCAGGGTCAGATGTTCCAGTGATTCGGCTTCGTCAAAGAAAATGCCCAGCAGCTGAGCATAGAGCTGGGCTCTAAGCTCGCCGTGTATGCCCTCACAGG
The DNA here is from genome assembly GCA_964220205.1 of Candidatus Allofontibacter communis. Classification (GTDB taxonomy): domain Bacteria; phylum Pseudomonadota; class Gammaproteobacteria; order Pseudomonadales; family Azotimanducaceae; genus UBA9659. Next base: position 4,183 of record CAXPUI010000537.1, read on the forward strand.
TCATGCAGGGAAAGACATTACCAGGGTTTTCGTCGGGTTCCAGCTCAAGGATCTGCTCTTCGATCCCGAGGAGCATCAGGTCAGGCATGGTCTCAGGCCACTTTTACCTGGTCGGCCTGGGGGCCCTTGTCACTGCTGATCACGACAAAGGAGACACGCTCCCCCTCATGGATAGCCTTGCGTCCCGACCCCTTGATATTGTTGAAGTGCACGAAGATATCTTCGCCCTGATCACGGGTAATGAAGCCGTAACCCTTGCGGGAGTTGAACCATTTGACTGTCCCCTCTTCGCGGTCGTCTCCTGACGCAGCGGTTTCTCCCGCGAAAAAAGTTCCGGAAAACGCGACGGCAATAAAGGTCAGCAGCTCGGTGAGATCAGCTGCTGAAAGTGGTAGTTGGAGCCCATCACCAAGAAAAAACTGGTTGAACTCGTAGCCGATGAGACCCACCAGGATGGCGATGATGAGATGTTTTATTGTAGGCATGATACGTCACAAGATTGATACAAGCCGGTCATTATAACGAATCGAGGATTGCGCGATAGCGCCTGACCGTTTCTGTCAGACCCAGCCACAAAGCGTCGGTAACAATTGCATGACCGATTGATACTTCAAGGACGCTGGGTACGTCCCGGCAGAATCTGGCGAGATTATCCTGATTCAGATCGTGACCCGCGTTGATGCCTAGTCCGAGCGACTCGGCA